>PLMI01000163.1 GCA_003142435.1 Coxiellaceae bacterium
AAAAACTTCATTATAATCAAATGCTTACAAAAAAGATATAAAAATCCAATAATTATTTATTTTTTTGTGCTCCTATTGTTATGCGATCGAGTTTCGCAAGGTCTTTGTAAGTTTTTATGTTGCTAAATCCATTTTCCTGCATTATTTTTTGCACACTTGTTGCCTGATTGTACCCATGCTCTACTAAAATAATGCCGTTTGTATTTAAATGATTTTTAGCTTCAGTAATTATTGCACTCAAATCATCTAAACCTGATTCTCCTGAAATTAAGGCTGATTTTGGTTCGTGTTTAACATCGCCTTTAGTTAAATGAGGATCTTTATCTTGAATGTAAGGAGGATTGCTGATAATAGCGTCAAATTTTTGCGTTTTAGAAAATGCATTAAACCAGGAGCCAAGAAAAAAATTGACGTTGTGAAGATTAAATTTTTTTGCATTTTGTTTGGCAATTTCCAAAGCTTTTTCGCTGTTATCACAAGCAAATATTTGCCAAGCTGGTCTTTCATATGCCAAAGCAAGCGCAATTGCTCCAGAGCCGGTTCCTAGATCTGCAATTTTAAGTTTTGTATTTTTATCTAATTTCTCAAGACAGATTTCAATTAACAATTCTGTCTCCGGTCGCGGAATAAGCACATTTTCGTCTACGTTTAATTCAAGAGACCAAAATTCTTTCATACCAATTAAGTAAGCGATCGGTTTACCGCTTTTTCTTTTTTTTAATAAGTTTTGAAAAGATTGTATTTCAGAATCAGTCAGCGACTCATCGTTATGTGCGTACAAATAACTTCGATTTTTTTTGAGCACGTGACTTAACAATATTTCCGCGTCTAATTGCGCACTTGTAGATGAACTAGATAACTCTGCAGCCGCATTCTTTAAAACGGATGCTATTTTCATCGGTGTTTTGTGTAGCGCCCGATAATTTCTACGTTTTCAAGTATGTGTCCCTGCATGGCATCAGTTAAAGTTTCACTAGTTAAGGGCTTTTTAGATTCTAATGAAATGTCTATAGCAAATAGTTTGAAAAAATAACGGTGTTCACCGGAAGGAGGGCAAGGGCCGCCGTATTCTTGCTTCCCCCAACTATTTATGCCAATTTTAGTTTCAGCCGGCAATGTTTTTACATTTTCTGCAAGAGACATTGTATCCGCTGGCAAATTATATAAAACCCAATGAGTCCAGGTGCCGCGCGGTGCATCAGGATCATCGACAATTAAAGCAAAAGTTCTAGTGCCAATTGGCGCATCTTTCCAGGCAAGTGGCGGTGAAATATTTTCTTTATCGCAAGTATAGTTAGCAGGAATCGTGCTGTTATTCAAAAACGCTGAGCTTGATAGTTCCATAGCAAAAGCCTCTCCATTAAAAAATAAAGTTGTTAGTATGAAAATTGCGAGAATAAAAATAAAATTTAATTTTTGCATTGTTCTGGATTTATAGATGTTAGAAGAGTTAAACTAATATAAGTATACTATAAAAATTAAATGCAATACTATGTTTTTTAAATTCAATTAGTAGAGGACGTTTTTATATGCAGATTAAAAACAAAACATGCAAATGCCAGCAAGGCCGCTTTATTGATGAAGGTTCTAAACTTGTCAAAACTAACTTAATAGAATGCATTTTTTTGCATATTTTGTTATTGGCAATTTGGTTTGTCACGTATATTTACTTGAAAAGCTTTTCGCTATTTATTACTTATAAATTATTGCAAATAACTCCTGACTCACATTTAGGATCAGCTGTTGAATTCTTTTTTTACGATACTCCAAAGATTTTTTTATTGTTAATTTTAGTAGTGTATATTGTTGGTATTTTGCGTTCTTATATATTTTCTCACCAGGTTAATCGTTTTTTAGCCGGTAAAAAGGGGATTATCGGCAATATTTTGGCAGCAGCGCTCGGCATTATAACTCCCTTCTGTTCTTGTTCGGCTGTCCCATTGTTTATTGGTTTTGTAACTGCGGGAGTTCCTTTGGGCGTAACTTTTTCTTTTTTGATTTCAGCGCCCATGGTTAATGAAGTAGCTTTAGTTTTGTTGTATGGATTGCTTGGTTGGAAAATCGCGGGAATTTATTTATTAACCGGATTAAGTATCGCAATCGCTGCCGGAATAATAATAGGAAAATTGCACCCGGAAAGATACATCGAAGATTGGGTTAAAGAAATACACGCAAGTGAAAAAAATAATCCAGAAGTAAAACTTAGCTGGTATGGGCGAGTGGTTTATGGTTGCAAAGCTGTGCAAGATACTTTATTTAGAGTTTGGATTTATATTTTGCTAGGTATCGCAATTGGCGCTGTAATTCATGGCTATGTGCCAGAAAGTTTTATGGCTCTTGTTATGGGGGCGCATTCTTTTTGGTCAGTGCCGCTTGCAGTGTTACTTGGCATTCCACTATATTCCAACGCTGCCGGCATTATTCCGGTAGTCGAAGCTTTGCTTGGTAAAGGTGCAGCAATTGGCACTGTTTTGGCTTTTATGATGTCGGTAATCGCTTTATCATTTCCCGAAATGTTGATGTTGCGCAGAGTTCTAAAGTTAAAACTAATTCTATTTTTCTTAATTACCGTCACACTAGGAATTATTATTGTCGGTTATTTGTTTAATTGGTTAATTTAGATTTCACTCTTTTTTTCGTTAAAATCAGGAGGTTGCCAACCTTTCCCCAGGGTTGCACCCTGGGCTAGATAGATTGCTCATTCAGAGCAAATGGTTGAAGAAATATTTTTTTGCAAAGGAAAGGTCTTTAATAATGTGTATTTAGAACCGAATTCAGTTGATTCACTTTTATATAATTTGATTTCGGTTACTTTAAAATTCACGGGAGAAAATGCGACATTTTCGATTACAGGAAACGGTTTGGTTACAATGCGCACCAAGGTTATATGTGGTTTGAACGATCGATTTTCTTTTGGAATTCCATGCTTAGCCGCTTCGCTTTCAATAACTTTTGCCATGTCCAAAAATATCTCATTTTGTTCGATATCCAATATCAACATCCGCGGTCTTTCTTTTGGGAAAGGTGAAAATGCATTTAAGGTGAGAGAAAATTCCTTAAAAGTTGCTAATTTATATTCCAGATTTGTGGAAATTTTTTCAAATTGTTCTTGGGTGATATTACCAAGAAATTTCACCGTAATATGAATATTTTCTGCCGGAACCCATTTGCAAGTTACTTTTTTGAAGGACTTATTTTTTTTAAGGTCTTTGACGAAATTTTCGATTTTTAATTGTAAATCTTGCGGCAAATCGATAGCGATGAATGATCGAAATTGTTCATTATTTTCCACGGGTTCCATAAATTTTTATTTTGCCATTATTACAAATCCTTTCAAATATTCAGTTTCAGGAATACTTGGGTGAATCGGATGATCTAGTGACTGATGCAATTGTTCTAAAATGAGAAGTTCTCTTTTGCAAGTTGTCGCTGCTTTTTGCAAAATCTCTAAAAACATTTCCTTTGTGAAATGTTGTGAGCATGAAGTTGTAAATAAAATACCATGCGATTTTAGCAGTTGCAATGCGAGCATATGAATACGAAGATACGCATTACAGCCTTCTTTTATATCTTTTTGTTTTTTAATAAATGCCGGCGGATCAATAATTATTGTATCAAAGATTTCTTTATTTTTGTTTAATTGTTTTAGTGCAGCGAAGGCATCAAGATTTAACGTGCGAACGATATTTTGCACGTTATTATTTTCTGCGTTTTTTGTTGCTAATTCAATTGCACTTTTGGAGCTGTCAACGCACAAAACTTCACGAGCACCAAAAACAGCTGCGCTAATGCCCCAGGCGCCAATATAACTAAAAACATCTAAAACGCGACTATCTTTTACATATTTTCCCAAAAGCGATCGATTTTGTTTTTGATCGAAAAACCATCCGGTTTTTTGTCCTTCCCAAATAGGGACATCAAAAACAATGTCTTGTTCTTTAAGCTGAATAATTTTCGGGGGATTGTCAAATGCTGCTTCAACGTATAAAGGCAAATTTTCGAAGTTTCTCGAGCTGGTGTCATTTTTCAGGAGAATCGCTTTAGGTTTTAAAGCGTTAACAAGAGCTTCAATGATCGTGTCTTTTAAATTTTCGATGCCAAAAGTTGTGAATTGCGCGACTAAAATACCATCGTAACGATCGACAATTAATCCCGGAATGCCATCACTTTCTCCATAAATAAGCCGGTAGAAATTGCCTTTAAAATAGCGTTCCCGCAAATGCAGCGCATCTAAAATACGTTTTTGAAAAAATGGCACGTCAATTGTTTCTGTTGCATTTTTGGTTAGAATGCGCACGCAAAGTAAATTATGAGGATTTATATAACCTTTGCCTAAAAACTTACCTGAGCTACTTTCGACAGTGACAATTTGTCCTGCTTGAAAATTTTTTAATGGTGTAGTTTTAGTGTCAATTTCATTGCTGTAAATCCAAAGATGTCCAGATTCTATGCGTTTTTCTTCGCGTTTTTTTAGTTTTAACATTATTTTTTGTAGTTAATTTAATTGATTTTGCATAATAACAAAAAATAAAAGAGCATTTTAATCAAAATTTGTAAGTATTTGATTTTATTGGTATTTTTTATTGCATGTTTTAATCTCCTTGAGGACGTCAACGGTATTTTTTTGTCCAAAATTTATAAAATTTTACTTAGCATATACTCACGATTGCCTGCATTTAATTTATTGAAGAGATTTTTTCACATGACAAAAGACTGATTGTTGAAAAATATCGCAACATGCGCTATAATATGTGAAAATATCTCGGAGAAGTGCTAATGCTAATTAGTTTAACCATCGAAAACTGGCAGTCATTTCGCGATCAAACAAAACTTTCTATGTTAGCAAGTCGCGAGCGTCAACATAGCGAGCGTGTTCCTAAAAATGATAAATATAAAATTGGTATTCTACCTGTTGCTGCAATATATGGAGGCAATGCTTCAGGAAAAACAAAGCTATTTAACGCATTGGCGTTTGCAAAAATATTTGTTTCAAAAGTTACTCAACCTGAAGCTCTCATCGCTCGTGAACATTTTCAACTCGATAGTAAATGTGCTAAAAATCCCACTAAATTCAGTTTCGAGTTATTGATTGAGAATGTTTTTTATGAATTCAGTTTTACGGTCACGGATACTCAAGTCACAGAAGAAAAATTAATCAAGCTTGTAGGCAGTAAAGAAAAACCTATTTATTACAGAATTTTAGAAAGACCCAAACCAATTGAAATTCTTGACTCTACTTTAAAAAAGGATCAACGGTTACAATTTGTTGCTGAAGGAACTAGAGAGAATCAGTTGTTTTTGACCAATACTATAGATCAAAAAATAGACCATTTTAAGAAAATCTATGATTGGTTTAAGCATAATCTAACCTTGATTTCTCCTAATACATCATTCGCTGCATTTGGACAATTTATGCAAAAAGAATCTCCTTTGCACGTTCAAATGAATAGCGCGCTTGCTAGTTTAGACACAGGAATTACTCGATTAGGAGGCGAAAATATTCCCATTGCAAATCTTTTTCTTCCAGAAGAGCTGAAAATAAAAATATCAGAGGAACTACAAGAAGGGGAGAGTGCTCATTTAAGCGACAGTCTTGGGAATCGAATCGTCCTGACCAAGAAAAACGGGGTTCTTTCTGCTCAAAAATTAGTTTCATATCACAAATCTTCTACTGGTAAGGAAGTACCATTCGATCTTAGACAAGAATCGGTAGGAACTCTACGTATGATTGATTTGCTTCCTGGTTTTTTTACGCTTTGTGATCCTAAAGTATCAAAAGTATTCGTTGTTGACGAATTGGATCGTTGTTTGCATACATTGTTAACTCGCACATTATTAGAAACTTTTTTTTCGTCATGTACGCACGAAACACGTTCACAACTTTTATTTACAACCCATGATGCATCACTAATTGATCAAAAACTATTTAGGCGCGATGAAATTTGGGTCACCGAGCGCGACCAGCATGGAATAACGTCATTAAGTTCGTTCGGTGAATACAAAAATATTCGCTTTGACAAAGATATTCGCAAAAGCTATTTACAAGGTCATTTAGGAGGGATACCAAAGATTGATATTATTAAATATATGCGAAAATAAATAAACAAAAGGTTGTTTATGGCAAAATCAAAGAGATTTCAAAGAAAACCGGCTGATAGACCATATAGAAAAGTTTTTTATCTTTTTACTGAAGGCGCTAAAACAGAGCCTACATACTTTAATATTCTGCAAAAAATTTGTCATCAACATGTTTGTATTACAATAAAATCGCATAGAACTAAATCCGATTTACCACACGTATTAAACAGAGCAAAAAAGTTTATTCAAGAGGAAAAACCTAATATGGAGTTTTCCGAATTTTGGTTGGTTGTTGATGTAGACAATAGAACTAAATCGCAATTTGCTCAGTTACAAAAGTGGACAGAGGAAAGAAGCAACTATTATTTGGCTATTAGCAATCCCAAATTTGAATATTGGCTATTATTACATTTTGAACCAGGAAATGGTATTAGTAGCTCTGAGCATTGTTCTAGACAATTGATAGAACATATGCCGTATTATCAAAAAAACAATCTTGATGAAAAAAAATTGTTAGCTAGATTATCAAATGCAATCCAAAATGCCAAAGAAAAATATAGCCAGTGTGAAAATGATTGTTTTGCGGGGAACTGTTCAATGGTTTATAAATTAGTAGAAAAGATTGTGAATAATTGACCTGAATGATTTTTATAGTGATTGTAATTAATGGGGAAAATTATGAGTATAGAATTTGCAACAACGTTTATTACAGCCTTTAATGGTATTGTCGAAATTGCTAAAAGTCTTAAAGGTATCAGAGATTCTGCTATTTTTGATTCAAAGGTCTCGGAGCTTATGGGTAAAATTCTTGAGGTCAATAATATTGCTTTTCAAGAACAGATTTCTAAACAAGCTTTGTCTGAGAAGGTAGGCACTCTTGAAAAAGAAATATTGGATTTTAAGAATTGGGAAGCTGAAAAGATAAAGTATTATTTGCATAATATCGGAATCGGTACTTTCGTTTATGCCCTTAAAGATGAATCTATGAATGAAGGCGAGACATTTCATCAAATATGTGCGACTTGTTATGAAAGAAAATATAAGTCTATACTTCAATATGAGGCGAGGAAACACGATGATAATACTGTACCTCATGTTTGGTCTTATCTTGTTTGCAATAGTTGTAAAAATAAACTTCAAATTCATAGGCAATTAGGGAAAACAACATTTACGTATTTAAAACCATCAGAGGCCTTTGTTTAACAATAATTTTTAATTGAGATAGTGTTGAAAGATTTTGAACATTGCAACAAAGAAAACAATTTGTTATAAAATAACAATGGATACTTTTAAATCAATTTTGTTTTTCTTTTGTATTTGCTTTTCACTAAATGCATTTGCCGATGACCAAGTGGGGTCAAATAAAAATGACATTCCTTTGGGGCGCTATCACATTGATATAGTGTTGCCGCAAGATATGCACTGGACGCTTTTTAAAAACGTTCAGGATACCGCTGGGTACAATAAAATTTATTTGCCACGCAAAGCAGATAATATGAGCGATCAAAACATCAGCGTAAGTTATGGTGTAAATATTTCAACTCCTATTGATGACACCATGCAAGAAGTTGTATCGGTATTAGATAAAACAGACTGTGAAATCGCTGACAGCAAAGTAATTAAAAAAGAGCATAATTCCATTGTTTTTGAGGTATTGCTAGATCGCTGTGCAAACAATAAATCTGCGGTGCAGATTTTTAAAGTTTTCGATGTTGATGAAGGGCAGTATTCCGTTTTTTATTCAGCGGATTTAGAAAAGGTAGATGAATCTACGTTGCAAAAAATGAAAATGGCAATACAAAATTCAAGGCTGACTCTTGATTAACAAAAATTTCGTTTTTTAATTTTTAATTTTTTATTTTAAAGATTAATCCTTCAATTTCGCGGTCTACAATAATCGTATCGTGCGGCTTAAATTTTCCGGATAAAATATTTTCTGCTAGAGGGTTTTCCAGGAATTGCTGAATCGCTCTTTTTAGGGGGCGAGCGCCAAATGCTGGATTATACCCAATTTCTGCGAGGTATTCTTGTGCCATCTTCATCAAGCAGAATTACAGAATAAGGTTTGCGGCGAATAATTTCCGTCAAATAGCCGCCTTCTTCGTAGCCCACATATCCAGGAGGTGCACCAATTAAACGCGCGACAGAATGTTTTTCCATAAACTCTGACATGTCAATGCGAACTAGGGCACTTTCAGTATCGAATAAAAATTCTGCTAGCGCTTTACAGGTTTCTGTTTTACCAACGCCAGTCGGACCTAAAAATAAAAAAGAACCGATCGGCTTATTTGGATCAGAAAGACCCGCCCGGCTTCTGCGAATGGCATTGGCAACAGCAGATATTGCTTCGTCTTGTCCAATAACTTTCAAGTGCAGCGCTTTTTCCATGTTTAACAGTTTTTCACGTTCGCCTTCAAGCATTTTTGCGACGGGAATGTGCGTCCATTTGGAAACAACTTCAGCAATTTCTTCTTCAGTTACTTTATTGCGTAGAAGTTTTTTATCCTGTTTTTCTGTTTTTAGAGCTTGTTGCAATTGTTTTTCCAGCGCTGGAATTTTGCCGTATTGCAGTTCAGACATTTTTGTTAAGTCTAAAGACCTTTTCGCTGCCTCTATCTCTAAACGTGCTTGATCCAATTGTTCTTTTATGTGTTGTGTTCCAGAAATTGCGGCTTTTTCGCTGTGCCAAATTTCATCGAGGTCTGCGTATTCTTTTTCTAAATCTTTAATTTGCATTTCCAAATCTTTAAGTCGTTTTAAAGATGCTTCATCTTGCTCTTTTTTTAGAGCTTCGCGTTCAATTTTGAGCTGAATTAAACGCCGACTCAACCGGTCTAAATCTTCCGGCTTAGAATCTATTTCAATGCGGATTTTACTTGCGGCTTCATCGATTAAGTCGATTGCTTTATCAGGTGAATTTCTGTCGGTTATGTAACGATGTGATAGAGTTGCGGCGGCAATAATTGCAGGATCTGTGATGTCAACACCATGATGTAATTCATAACGTTCTTTGAGTCCGCGTAAAATTGCAATGGTATCTTCAACGCTTGGTTCATCAACGAGAACTTTTTGAAAGCGTCTCTCAAGCGCAGCATCTTTTTCGATGTATTTGCGATATTCGTCGAGCGTGGTCGCGC
>PLMI01000086.1 GCA_003142435.1 Coxiellaceae bacterium
AACTAAAGTACTTACCATTATTGAAGCAAATTTTAGCCAAGGTTTGAGGGAAAGCTGTGATAAAATTTTGAAAGATATAGAGGATTTAAAACATGGGATTGCAGAAAATAACTTCATCAAGGATTTTGCTGGAGGAGAAAAAACATATACCAAAGAATTTTTAGCGGGATTAAATAGAGAAGTAGCTAAAGTTGAGCTAGCTGACGCACATTTAACACAAGCAGTTGATGAAATTTTACCAGAAGCGAAAAAGGAACTTCAACATATTGATCAAAAAGGGTTAGGTGTTTGTCTAAGGTCGCATGAGCTTTTAAAAGAGTATGCTTCAGTATCTGCTGCCGAAGTTGATCCTAACAGTAAATGTAGCGCAGACTCTGTTTCCTCTGATGAACATTGTAAAGAAAAGCAAACAGTTACTTTTGCTGCTAAATTAGATGCTCTTATTCCTACTGGGGATCTGGAAAGCTTAAGAGCAATTCATGATTTAGCTGCTTCAGGCAAACCACTTACAACTGAAAATGTTTTTGCAATTTGCTCTCGTCTTGAATTTCTTAAGCAGCGTTCAGTTGATCCTAATTCACCACTTCGTTTATATGCCGGATTACTCGAGGCTATTTTATTGGCACAGAATACTATTGAGAAAGAAAGCAAATTTTTTGCGGGTATAGGAGATATAACCCATGACATTAATAATATCTCTAATATTTTACAGCATCTTGTCATAGAAGAAGTTCCGTACGCGAGAGAAATAGGCGATTTATATAAGAATAGGCAGCCATACAATACTAATAACGTTGGGGACTTGCGATCGATGTCAAGTGCTATCAGCACTATTACGCGAAAAAAAAGGGAGGAAGTAGAAAACCGACGTAGAGAACTACTGGCGAGATTTAAGCCTCTTACTGAGAGAGCAGTTAGATTAAATGAACTTTACGCTAAAGTGGTTGATCTTTGTAACCAAGCTGGAATTCGTGCTCAAGCGATCGATTATAATGTGACTTGTACCTTAGATGAAATAAATTGTGAGTTAGATAACCACACATATTTAGAGTGGACGCGTAAAGATGGGTTTTTAGAGAAAGCGGAACAAGAAATTCAAAAATTACAAAGCCTTATTAATTCTATTTGCACTAATGCTGGGGGTCTTAAAGAAAAAGCTGACAAAGCTTTAGCTGCTAAAATGGAAGAATTTAAAGAGCTTAAAGATAAAGTACAGGATGAATATCCAAGGCCTATTATAGAACAAGCGCAAGAACTATTAGCGCGAATGCGAAATGATTTTATCCCCTACAAACCTGCGGAAAGAGTAAGTTCTGTAAAGACCAGCGTTAATAGGTTATTAGAAACCGGGTTGCATCTTGATCTTAACGTAGAAGATACTAGGGGTAGAGAAGTTGTTATGACTTGTGCTTCAGAAATGGCTAAAGTGAAAGTCGAAAGCGAGGTTTGCACTGCATTATGTAGTATTGTCCCTCAAGATTTAAGCTTGATAGAACAGCAAATGACTTCTCAAGAAAGTGCTTTAGCGGAAAGAGCGAAGCAAGTAAATGTATCATTTGATGAATTTCTGGGAGCAGATAATCCTCTGACTCTGCAAAGTGCAAAACTACTGCGAAGTACAGTCTGGTCTTTATTTTGCAAGCGAAGTACAGACAGGTCTTTAGTTGATATTCAATTACCAGGTGTTGATCAAAAAATTACATTTTTAGTTGGTCAGAAAGTTCAAAAATCTATCCAAAGTCTAAATAATGCTAGGATTATTTTTAAAAATGATATTGAAAAGCTGTGTGCATTATTATTTCTAATATTAGATGTAATCCCACAGAGTGAAGTACCTGACTTGGTCTCCAGGAAAACATTAATAATGACGGCAAAAGACGAACTATTTCGCCTAATTGATACTCAGCAGGGTGATACTGAGCACGGGAGAAAAGAGTTACTTGCAAACTTTATTAATGATAAGGTCAATAAAGCATTGGATGGTCTATGTGGAAAAAGACCAGAATCATCCGCATCTCCTGCACCAGATAAATCAAAAGCAGCTATTGAATTTAATCAAGCTATCCAAGAATTCAGTACAAAACCTATATCAGATGAAAGTGTAAAATGTTTATGTGATGCTATAAAAAAAGCACGAGAGAGCGGGATCAAAAATGTAGCTTTTTCAATTAAACAAACTCTAGTAGGAAAAGTCGCGGAATCTACAATTGGAGAAGCAGCGCAAATAAGATTGCGAAGTGATTTAATACAGCTTTGTTCATCATGGGATCAATTATTTGACTTATTACAGAAAGATCTTTTCGAGCACAACCTTGTGCCGGAGGATCAATTAGAATCTACTGAAAGACAACTAAATGAAGCTATAACGCAAATTAGAGAAGTTGAAGGCAGATTATTTGCCAATTCTACTATCACAGAAGAGGCTATTTTGGGCTTTTATCGTGCAATTATCAAAATAGTAGATAGAGAACTTTTACTCGATATTGCAAGGTTAGAAAATGCAGAGCTGGTGTCACATTCCAAGCGGTATCAAGAAAAGCAAGAAATAACGGCTAAAAAGCAGTTTTGTAAAGCAGTCCGGGATTTACTTAATCAATTTGCTGCAACGGCTTTGTCTGATGCGAGCATTAGAACTTTAAGAGAAGGCATTGAGAAAGCAATTGCTGATTGTGTTGACATGGTTACCGCCACTGCAAGTAAAGTAAGAATGACAATTTTTCAAAATGTATCAGAAACTATCGATGACAAGTTTAAAAGATCGTTAGAGTTTCTTTCTGTATTGCCTTCTTCTACTGATCTATGGGACATACAAGCAGATATTCAGCGATTAAGTGACTTATGGGTGCAATTATTAAATACTATCAAGGATAGTTTCACTTTACCTAAAGATTTCAGAGAGTATATTGATGCTGTTGAAAGAGCTATAAATGAAAATTGTATTGAATTACGCTCAAAGCAATCTATTACAAAAACTGATATTGAATCATTTGAAAAGAATATTACTTCTATTATTAGTGATGTTGTAAGTATCGTTCGAGGTTATCAAGGGCAACAACACATTTCTGAGATGGAGAATCTAAAAACTATATTAAGGCGAGAGATGCATCAGAGATTTAATTCGGTATTATTAGCCTCGGATGAACTATCGATTGATTTCAGCGGTAGAATGCATAACGCAGTTGAGTGTGAGTTAAAAGATGCTGAATCTTCGGTACAAAATAACTTAGGAAATGATGGTTCTTATATAGTGAGAATGTATCTTGGTGAAAAGGGAAAAAATATTTTCACTTTGTTAATTAGTGGCTTGAATGACCAGAATACAGCCGTTGCAAATAGAATAATTGACGATTGCCAAAAAGAAATAATGAAAATTAGAAATACTTATAAAGCTGAATACATGAAATTTATGGATTTGTTGAAGCAGGATGAGGAGAAACTTAACGGACTTCAAAATCAAGAACCTTATAAATTGAAACGTGCTTTAATTGATATACATAAAATACATGAACAGGGGTTAGCACAACTTCGAAGTAATTATGGTCAAATGCTAATGAACAGTTTGCAAACAACTCAACGAAGTCTGATAGGGTTACGTGCTAATATAGATAAGTCTGATTTGGTTCTTGCCCATTATGAAACTAAAATTCGAGATCAGAAAGATATAGATAGTACTGTTATTACGTGCAAAGAGTTAGAAAAAACAAGTGCACAGATAGATATATTGCAAGGAACAGAGTTGCGTAGTAATTTTGCAGCTTTAGCATCCTCAATACAACCTTCACCTTTACAAAATGCAACTCAAGATATATCAGTGTCAGGGGAGTTATGGTACAGAGAAAATTTACCTTATGACAGATATAAGTTCTTAATTATTGAGGGTTACGATAGGGAAGGCAAGGAAATACCTCAAGAACGCGTGCTTGCTATGGCAAAAGAAAAAACAAAATTTGATATGACCAGTCCTCAAATTGGCCAAGGAGGAATGCCGCGTATAGTTTTAGTAAGAGCACAGAAATCAAGTGAACCAGGAGAAAAACACTTTGAATGGTTAGTATATGACAACTCTACTTCGAGTTTGAAACTACTGCCAACAGATTTAGTTCCCGTGTCTGAGGAAGAATATACCAGCTTACGTCATGAATTCATGCAAGAATGCTCTGCGTGGAAAGAGAGACATAATCCATGGCTACCAGTGCCACAAGATTTAGTAATAACGATAGGTTCTGAGCAAAATCATATTTATAAAGGTTTACTACAAGCCGCTGGTTGCAAGGAAATTACTTATAGTTCACTAATTGCTTTAAGAAGTAATATGTGGAGCAAAGCGGTGCCAGAGGGAGAAGCAGGCAATGATGTTGATGCTGCAGATGGAAGTTTTGCTTTGTCGATAGATGTTAGAGGTACAGCTAGAGGTACAGCAAATTTTCCTGATAATCATCTTGCTGACATGGCTTCTGCTTTTGTTCAAAATCCCCAAGAAGCAGCGGCAGCTTTGATGCGAGGACTTTCAATTCTATGCAAGCAGGCTGCTGCTGGGGCACAGCAAGAGCAGCTGTTGTTGCCAGCGCCTTCTGGAGTTGCTGATCATCAACCACCACCATCTCCTGAAGGAGATGCAGCTCCTCGGTAATGTTAAGATAAGGGCGAATTAATTTTCGCCCTTATCAACTTCTTCCGCCAACTGATGCTTGACTTTACTGGTTTAAAGAAGTTCAATAATTTATGAATAAAATTAGGTTTTGTTTTCGATGTTCAGGATAATTGTAGGAGTTTACTTGTACGTAAATGAGCATTGCAAGCAAGCGTGCAACGCAGTAGTAAGGCAAAAGACGAAGTTTTGAAAGAAGTCTAATTAATAAATCACATTAATTTCGGAGATAACTAAAATGGCCAATAAAAAACCGCTAGATATTGTTTTACTGATAGCATTACCTGCATCAGGTAAATCAGAAGTGCGTAAATATCTAGAACAAATGCCTGTAGAAAAACGAATTGCCGATTTTCATATGGGCGAAACCGTTCAATTTGACGATTTTCCTTACGTGCACTTAATGCGCTGTATCGACCAGGAACTTGTAAAAATGGGTCAACCGCGGCTCTACTATCATGCTGATGACAAGCCATTTTTTCGTGCAGAAGATTGGGGAACTTTAATTGAGTTGTTAAACGATGATTATAATGAGATCGTAAATAAAAAAACCGTTAAACCATCTTCAGTTGTTGATTATTATTTGGATCGTATTGAAGCAGCCAGTCTTAAAGTTGGGTTGCCCAAACGCCTTAGCACTTTAAGTAAAGATACTCATGAAACTCTTAAAAAAAACCTTGAAAAAGAGTGTGCTAAGATGTTTGCTGACAAACAAAAATTATTGGCAGCAGATTTAAAGGGTAAAACCATTGTTATTGAATTTGCAAGAGGAGGCCCTGACGGCTCATCTATGCCATTAACTGATGGTTTTGGTTACCAGTATTCTTTTGCTAAATTTGCGGCTCCAATTTTGGATAAAGCTGTATTGTTATATATTTGGGTTACACCAGAGGAATCCCGTCGCAAAAATCGTGATCGAAGTGATCCAAATGACCCCGGTTCCATTTTACATCATGGAGTACCAGAAGCTGTTATGTTTGGTGATTATGGTTGCGATGACATTGAATGGTTAGAAAAGCATTCAGAAGTTCCTGGAAGCATAACTGTTAAAGCTTACGGCAAATCATATCATCTTCCTATTTCTAAATTTGATAACCGCAAAGATAAAACTTCCTTTTTGCGTACTGATCCTAAACAGTGGAAACCAGAAGATGTAAAAGCTATTCATGATGGGTTGAAAGCAGCACTGGATAAGTTAGCGAAATAATTATTTAATCTGATTTGGTGTAAGAAATATATTGAAATATGTAATTATTTTAGAAAAATACGGTAGCCGCAAGCTTTAGCTTGCGCTTGATCAACGATTGGCATTTTTGTATAT
>PLMI01000019.1 GCA_003142435.1 Coxiellaceae bacterium
CTTTTTCCAGATCGGCCAACACCTCATCGGTAATGCGCGCCAGACGGACTTCTGTATAACGCATGGCCGCCGGAGGATCACCATCAATGGAACCGAAGTTTCCCTGACCATCTATCAACATGTACCGCAGGGAAAAATCTTGCGCCATACGCACCAGTGTATCATAGATCGCCATGTCTCCGTGCGGATGATATTTACCAATAACATCACCAACTGTACGCGCTGATTTTTTGAACTTAGCTGTAGCTTTTAAACTTAGTTCAGACATAGCATAAACAATGCGCCGCTGCACTGGTTTTAGCCCGTCTTCGATATGAGGCAATGCGCGGTCTAAAATTACATACATTGAGTAATCAAGATATGCTTTTTCAGTGAACAAGCGCAAAGGTTGTTTTTCAAAAGTAGTGACTGGAGGATTTTTTTTCTGTTTTTTCGAACTCATGAAGTTTTCTGCGACATTATTTTTTTATAAATATGACTTAGAAACAGTATAACAACGTTGTTTTTACCTAGCAATGTTTAGAACCAGTAATCCCTTTAGTTTTAGCAAATTTCAAGTCATTCGTTTCCCAAAAATCCATTAAAACGTAAAATTTTTTCCGGCGTTGTGAATCTTATTGCAATCAACACAAAAATAGACAAACTAAGAATCATGGTTTTCAGGTGAAGTTTTCGCTGTTGTTGCTATACTACGCTTTATCATGAATAAGATATCTTTATTAGCATTTATATATTTGATATCAATCGCCGGATAATTATTTTTGAAGACTCTAAAAACTTCATCAACAAATCCCTGACCAACAATTTTCACATCTTTAAAATCAAGAGTGATATTCTTAAACCTCTCCAAGCCAAATAAAATTCTTTTTGCTTGTGACCTGGAAATAAAATCTTCCTCATTAAATTTGCTTAATTTCACCAAAAAATAAGTTTTATTAAAAGCCAATGTTTCATGGTTTTGAAATTTTTTAAATATTCTCACAAGATTTTGCTGTGAGTTAACATCTATCCTAAGATGTACATAAGTACCTTTAGGTGCCTTTCCTTCTGTATTAACAAACCAGTCTCCTGTTTTATTGTCCACAAAATAAGCTATCCCATTGGCATGGGTGTAAAACTTATCAAAAGCTTTCGATGTGAAAAATATTCCTTCGCCAGTATGATTTTTAGGATCCGTTGTGAATTTTCCTTTTGATAAAGCTAATGCTCCTTCTCTAAGATCCTCAAACAAAAACTTCTTACTTAATTTTCTAAACACGCCTATTCCATCATCAATAATCTTCATTGAAATTACGGCATTTTCTTCTTCCTTCAGCCATTCGGTTTTGACAATTATGTGTGTCCCTTCAGAATGATCAATTGCATTATTGAACATTTCCGTAAATCCATAATGGCAGATTGTCAAAACATTTTCTGGTAAAATAGAGAATGCTTGATGCAAGTAATTTTGCCACACATCGAATTCAGACAGATTTTTTGTTATTTTACAAAATAATTCTTTATTAAAATCAGAAGCTAAAAAGTATTTAGTTGCGCGAGTTGTTCCGCTTTTGATAATTTTTTTTTCTTTAATTAGTTTATTGAGATGTCTATGTATAGTGGTGCCTGTAACAGAAAACCGTTTAGCGCTAATAGCTACAATGTTTCCAGGATTTTTTGAGATATTTTCCAGTAAGAATTTTTTTATTTCAGCTGATTGATTGTTCATAAATTTATTATAACTAGTGATAAATGACATTATAACTAGTTATAATGAACATTACAACATTCTCTTTTTGGTAAGCAAGATATGTGATAAAATATCAATAAAAATCAAATAGTTATTAAAATATAGTCACCGTTTCTTTAGCGTCTCGACTCCCCTATCTCTACCCAAAAGCAAAACATCTGCCGGGCGTTTAGCGAAAATACCATTAGTTACAACGCCCGTAATATTGTTTAAAATTTCTTCTATTTTAACAGGCTCGATAATCTGCAAATTCCAAACATCTAAAATTACATTGCCATTATCAGTAATTAAATTTTCGCGATATACAGGCATACCGCCAAGTTTTACAACCTCACGGGCAACATAGCTTCTTGCCATAGGAATAACTTCAACAGGCAGCGGAAAATTGCCTAAAATATTGACCATTTTCGTTTCATCGGCGATACAAACAAATTTTTCTGCTACTGCAGCAATTATTTTTTCCCGCGTTAAAGCTCCGCCACCGCCTTTGATCATTTGAAGATGCTCGTTTATTTCATCGGCTCCATCAATATAAACAGGCAATTTATCTACTGAATTCAAGGAAAAAATTTCAATTCCATGAGCTTTAAGCCGCTCTTCCGTGGCTTTTGAACTTGCGACCGCGCCCTTTATTTTACTCTTAATTCCTGCTAAAAAATCTATGAAATAGTTGACAGTAGAACCAGTTCCAACACCAATAATTTCATCGTTAACGACATATTCCAGAGCTGCTTTAGATACATTTTGTTTTTGTATATTTTGCTTTTGACTTTTGCTTTTCATTTGCTGTCCTTTAAAGCCATTCTAATTAAATCTTCCCGAGAAAGTTGTTTACCCTTATGTTTAGCTATAGCTGCGTGAGCTTCATGAGGTTTATAGCCCAATGCAATTAAAGCGCTGATCGCATCAGGCACAGTTCCTGAAACGTCTTTGTCATCAGCCTCTAAGCTGCTCGCCAAAGGTTCTAAACTATTTCGCAACTCCAGTATCAATCGCTGTGCCATTTTTTTTCCAATGCCTGGAAGCAGAACTAAACTGCTGTCATCTCCTGCCAAAATAGAATGGACTAATATATCTGTTTCTGTACCAGATAAAATGTTGAGTGCCAATTTTGGGCCGATGCCGTTTACTTTTATCAATGTACGAAATAAGCTTTTTTGTTTTTCATCGGCAAAAGCAAATAAAAAATGCCCATCTTCACGTATTACCATATGCGTTGGCAATGTAACTTTCTTACCAATTTCAGGCAATGAAAAAAATCCATTCACCGGCATTTGTAATTCATAACTAATTCCATTTACATCAACCATCAAAAACGGCGGCTTTTTTTCTGTCAAAATGCCGGATATTTTACCTATCATAATTTTTTTCTGTCTGGCTTTTTATTTTTTGCAACACCCGCATGTTAGCATGGCATATTGCAACCGCAAAAGCATCAGCCATATTCTCTTCCGGATTTTCCTTAAGCTGCAATAAAAGTTTAATCATGTGCTGCACTTGTTCTTTGCTTGCAGCGCCATAACCAACGACGGCTTGTTTAACTTGGCGCGCAGAATATTCTGCTATTAAAAGTTGTTTGCTGACTGCTGCAACTAGCGCCACTCCTCGCGCCTGTCCTAATTTTAGCGCAGAATTTACGTTAATTTTCATAAAAACTTGTTCAATGGCAAATTCTTGAGGCTTATATTCTTCAATTATTTCCGAAAGATTTTGCAAAATTTGCTGCAATTCAAAATAAACGGGGCTTTTAGAAAGGCGTAAACAACCTCCTTTTACATATCTGTACTTATTTCCATTAGAATCAATAATGCCAAATCCGGTTTTATTAGATCCGGGATCAACACCTAATATACGAACATAGCCTTCGCCTTTCATTCCAGAAGTTCATCAGCAATATCTGCATTAGAATACACATTCTGCACATCGTCCAGATCTTCTAACGCCTCAATTAAATTCATCGCTTTTTCCGCACTGCTTTTATCAGTTATTGGAACTTTGACGGCTGCATCCATTGTGACTTCAGCATGGTCTGGTTTTAAACCGGCTTTGATCATGGCATCTCTCACCTTGGTAAAATCTTCCGGAGATGTTGTAACATCGATGCTTCCATCATCATTAGTAATTACATCCAGTGCACCGACATCTAAAGCAATTTGCATTATTTTATCTTCGTTGCTTTTTGGCGGGAAAGATAGAATTCCCTGCAGCTTAAACAAATAAGAGACAGAACCATCAGTACCTAAATTACCGCCATATTTAGTAAACACATGCCGCACTTCTCCTACAGTACGATTGCGATTATCAGTAAGACAAGTCACTAAAAGTGCAATACCAGAGGGACCATAACCTTCATAGCGGGCCTCTTCAAATGATGCTGCATTATCTGCGCCGCAGCCGCGCGAAATTGCCCGATCAATTGTATCTTTCGGCATATTTTGCGCCAACGCTTTATCAAATGCCAAACGAAGCCGCGGATTATCTGCCGGATTTGCACCGTGCCTTGCCGCGACTGTTAATTCACGAATTAGTTTTGTGTAAATTTTTGCTTTAATGGCATCTTGTTTGCCTTTTCGCGCCCTAATGTTTTTCCACTTGCTATGTCCAGCCATATTTCACCTGTAAATAAATTTCATTTTGTTTTTAACTCAGGTCCAATCTTCTACAGTTAAATGCGGAACTCTTTTAAACTCTTTCTTGTTGTTTGTCACAAGCGTTGCATTTAAACTCCGAGCATGAGCTGCAATCATAAAATCTAAAGGTCCGATGGGCTTACCAATTTTTTCCAGACATGTTCTTATTTCACCATAATGCACTGCAGCTAAATCATCAAATGGAACAACTTCTAATGAAATTACAAATTCTAATAAAGCATTTTTGTTTTTTTGCGGATACAGACTTTTTTCCACACCATATTGTAGTTCAGCTAATGTAATTGAAGAAATTCCAACGTTACCTAAAGTTAATGTTTTAAATTTGTTCAATACCTTCGGCGGCTTTTGTTTTATTATGTAAATACAAATATTTGTATCAAGCATGTAATACATAATTTTATAATCTTTCCCGTTTTTGTTGTTTTGGCTGTCTTCTTTCCGACATAAAATCATCAGTGAATTGCCCTAAACTATCGAATAATGGTTGCCAAGACCCATTTACCGGAATCAGGACAATAGCATTCCCCACTCTTTTAACAAAAACCATCGATTTCCCTTGAAATCGAAATTCTTTAGGAAGACGCACTGCTTGACTTTGACCATTTTTAAAAAGTTTTGCTGTTTTCATTTTGTTATTTCGCTGTTTTTCATATATATTATATAGTATATACTATTCTCTTTCTTTTGTCAAAACCTTTATTCCCAACTCCTTAAGCTGCTCTGGCGAAACTTCAGACGGCGCATCTACTAACGGGCACATTGCCGTTTGCGTTTTAGGAAATGCAATAACATCGCGAATTGACTTACTGCCGGTTAAAAGCATAACTAAACGATCAAATCCAAGCGCAATTCCACCTTCGGGAGGATAGCCATATTTTAACGCTTCAAGCAAATGACCAAATTTTGCTGCTGATGAACTCTCATCATGACCCAAAATTTTCAATACTGCCACCTGCATTTCATAGTCAGAAATTCTTATTGACCCTCCGCCAATCTCATAGCCGTTTATAACTATATCATACGCTCGGGCAAGTGAATTTAGCGGATTTTCCTGAAGTTTTTTAACATCAGTTTCCACTGGCGCCGTAAAAGGATGATGTAAAAAAGTTATTTTGCCATCGCCTTGTTGCTCAAACATTGGAAAATCAACGATCCAAAGTGGACACCATTCATCTTTNNTACAAGATTAAAATCATTCCCAATTTTTAGACGTAAAGCTCCCAAAGCTTCATTAACAATCTTTTCTTTATCGGCAAGCAGGAAAATCATATCGCCGCTTTGCGCATTTGTTCTTTGCAAAATATTCTCGGCAATTTCAGCGGATAAAAATTTCATTAAAGATGATTGCAAGCCATTAAATCCCTGTGAACGATCAACAACTTTTATAAAAGTCAATGCTTTTGCTCCATATACTTTCACAAAATCATTCAAGCCATCTAATTGCTTGCGTGAAAGCTTTGCGCCGTCCTGGACACGCAAAGCCGCAACTCTGCCGCTTTGGTCATTAGCAAAACGGAAAAAAACTTCAAATTCGGAAGATTTAACAAGATCGCCAATATCAACAATTTCTAAAGGAATGCGCAAATCGGGTTTATCTGAACCATATTTT
>PLMI01000156.1 GCA_003142435.1 Coxiellaceae bacterium
CAATTTCAGCATCTGCGCCATTACCAATGGAAGCATCATTTTCATAAAGATCGGCAAATGCATCATGACCGCTAAAATGAGTGTTGTTATATGAATCTCCCGTGTCCCAACTTTTACTTCCAAGAGGGAAGTAGCCGTTTACCCGAAAATCCCATCTATCGCCCAAAGTTTCAAAACCAGGATTTAAAACAAAAAAGTTCTTATCTCCTAAGTGATCTGTAAAGTTATCATCAACAATAAAATAGCCGCCGAAAATTCTGTTGTTTACAACCTGCCTGTAACCGCCGCCAACTCCGAAATAATGCGCTGCTGTATTTGCAGTTTCTTTGCCTTCAGCTAATACATATAAATTTTTGCTTTGGTTGCTGCTAATCAATGGCATTAAACCTTGTCCCTGGCCTATTGTGTGTGAACCGCCATAACCCCAAACATGCAAAGCAGGTAATTCATGAAATGGCTTTATTTGCGGCTGCATTGGCGCTTTGGCAGCAATTTGCGGCTGTTCATTTACTTTGTTTGCTTTTTTAGTATTTTTTTGTTTGGAATGTTTTGTTGTTTTTGCGGTAACTTTTTTTTGCTGTACGGTTGAGGTGTTATTTGGTGCTGCAAATACCATTGAGGCGCTCATGAGTGATAATGCGCCAACACAAACTATTAATTTCGTTTTCATTTAAACTCCTTTTTTGTTAGTTTGAAATAAGCTAAAAATCCTGTGCTCATTTTGGCTTTTATTTTACGAAATTACAAGTTATTTAAGACTGTATTGAAGTTTTTATTAAAATGAGATTATACGATTAAGACAAGCATTAAATTTAAATGAGATCATGATAAAATATATTTTTTAAAAAATAATAAAATGTAAGAGAAAATAAATTATGTTAAGCGATGATGATAAAGGTTACGAAACTGATGACGAAAGGCCGAATTTTGAATGTTTTAAATTACTATTTCAAAATGAACCGCGTAAAGTTGCCAAAAAAAGAATAAGCCGGCCAAGTGTGCTGATGGAATTTAGGCGCATTGATTCTTTGGCCCGGCTTTTGGAGGGTAGCTCGAAATGTACTGCTGTATATTTTCATTTATCGACACAGACATTACTTATAACAAGTAACGCTATAAGTGAAGGTTCTCGTACTATAAATGCACCAACAGCACACATCGATTTTGTTTTTGAGCTTGTAAGTAAGGAGCGTTTGAGTATTGCGGATGTTCTGGAAAATGTTTTGGCTTTAAAAATAGAGGGAAGCGAAGTAAAGATATTTGAAATATTAAAAGAGGGCAAATTTAACTCATGTAATCAATATTTAGACAATAATCTGGATGAAATTTGTTATAATGCATTCCTGAAATGCGAAAATCTTAACTATATGGCAATGAATCAAGCAATACAATACGATGGTACACTTGGAGGCGGATTTGATGCATTAATCCAGCAATATAATCACACATTCATATTGTTCACTAAACCAGAAGTGGGTGATCATGTGAAAGTACGCGCTGCATCAAATGTGGTGTCGCAATTCAATAAAATATTTGAAAGAATAGAAGGCGACAGACAATGGTTGATGCGATCTGCAATAGATGTCAATGGTACTCAATATCTCCCAAACTATAGAAATATTTTGGGTAATTTGCAATATTTGAGAGATGAACTGGCTCGTCTTGGGGGAGTGAACCCGGGACTTGCTGGTATGCAAAATGCGATGCAGGCGCTTTATACAAACATCGAGCAAGCAATAATAATTCAGGAAAATATTTTAAACCGAACTTTTGGAAGTAGAGTACTTAGAGTTATTGAATTTACTGCAGGAGCAGCTGCAGCTGTAGGATTAGTAGCAGCTGGTGTAGGTGGTTTGGCTATTGCAGGTGGTACGATTTATAGTGTTGGCGTTGGGATTGGTTTATTTTCAGCGCCTACTGCAGGTACATGTGCTTGCGCAGGCGCTGGTCTTATTGGTGTTGGTGCTGCAACTGCAGCAACTGGAGTGGGAATGCGAATAATTAGTCCACAAGTTGCCGAAGCATCTCATGATGCCATTGCTGCTAGAGAACCACCAATTTTACGTAATATCTACCTTCCTTAACAGTGGTGAGTTTTATTTTAATAGACTTCTTTTATAGTCTAGTTTTTTCTCATTATTGCTGTGTCGCATATTTGCATTCGCCTTCCAATCTAATCTGAACCGAAACAAAAAATGCTACTTAAACCACTTTTGCTTTTTTGTTATATGCTATAAAATAGTTTTATATCGGGCTTTAATTGTAAGGAGATTAATATATGGCAATAGAGCAAGCAATACACTACAACGGCACGCTTGGGAATGAATTTGATGTATTAATCCAGCAATATAATCACACATTCGCATTGTTTACCAGACCAACAGTGGGGGATAGCGTGAAAATACGCGTTGCATCAAATGTGGTAGCACAATTTATTAATATATTTGAAAGAATAGAGGGCGACAGACAATGGTTGATGCGATCTGTAATAGATGTCAATGGTACTCAATATCTCCCAAACTATAGAAATATTTTGGGTAATTTGCATTATTTGAGAGATGAACTGGCTCGTCTTGGCGGAATAAACCCGGGACTTGCTGGTATGCAAAATGCTATACAGGGACTTTATACAAACACCGAGCAAGCGATAATAATTCAGGAAAACATTTTAAACCGAACTTTGGGAAATAAAGTACTTAGAGTTATTGAATTTGCTGCAGGAACAACTGCAGTTGTAGGATTGGTAGCAGCTGGTGCAGGCGGTTTGGTTTTTCTGACAGGTGGCGCGATTTATTGTGTTGGCGTTGGGATTGGTTTGGTTTCTGCACCCGCTGCTTGTGCATGTACTTGCGCAGGCGCTAGCATCGCTGGTGCTGGAGCTGAGATTGCTGGAGTCGGAGCGGGGGCGGCAATCGGTGGTGCGTTAATTAATCAAGTGTCTGGCGCTGCCGCTGAAGAACCACAAATTTTACGCGATGTCCTGGCCCCTTGATGGGGGCGAGTTATAACGGAGAAGATTATGCTTACACAGCCATTAGTGAAAAATGGATTGTCAGCTTTGGTTGATGAATATAATAGAATGTTTGGTCTCCTAAGCCAAAATGTGGCAACGACTGCTGATTTGCAGTTTATAGGGAAAATGGAAGATCTATTAGCAAATGTTCTTCGTAAAGCAGAAACAGAAGGATTATTTGATTGGATTAAAAATAACTCTGCTCAAATTAAAAAAAGTGTTGATGTTTTAAGAGAAGAAAAAAGGGCAACGCTAAGCAGTACTCCTCAATGCGAATATTCGACATTGAGTGATATTGAATCAACTGTACGAAGGTGTTTAGCTACTGGAACAACAGATTTACCTGATAAAACATGTAATAAAGAGGCATTGGCGATTGTTCCTACTGAAGGCCGAATGAGTCGATATATGGCAATAACTTCAGCTGGAGATAAGATTGCAAGTAGTATAGGGATCGCGAATTTACTTAGTCAAACAGGTATAGCAAAAGATTGGAATGAAGAAGCTGTTCGTGAAGCACAATATAAATCTTGGTTGCAATTGGGAAGCTTAGAAGCTAAAAGAAAAAAAATGTTTGATAAATTATCAGAGTCATATTCACAATTTGCCGAAAAAAATCTACAAATTGTTAGTGCTTATTTATCCCAAAATAAAACATCACTTACCCCTGATGAAATTCAACTTTTGGAAATGTCCCATGCATACTTAGAAAAAAGTATTCAGGAAAAAAATCAATCAGCGGCTTCTGATAGCCAGCTTAATGCAGATGAATTGGAATTGCTAGCCTTAACTAACGGATAACTTTTTAAAATCTGAAATTAAATCTTTTATTTTAGATATAAGGCTAATCCCCTATAAT
>PLMI01000037.1 GCA_003142435.1 Coxiellaceae bacterium
TTCAACAAGGAAATAATAAAGAGAAAATAAAGATAAAATTATTGTTATTATTTTTTCATCAATCGCTGCTTTTGACGCTCCCAATCACGCCTTTTTTCAGCTTCACGCTTATCATAAGTTTTTTTACCCTTAGCTAAGGCAATGGTCAACTTCACTCTACCATTTTTCCAATGGAGGTTAAGCGGAACAATTGTATAGCCCTTTCGTTGCACAGCACCAATTAATTTATTTAACTCCGATGCATGTAATAAAAGCTTTCGAGTGCGATCAGGGACTGCTCTCACGTGAGTTGACGCAGTTACAAGCGGCGTAATATGCGCATTCAAAAGAAATGCTTCGCCGCCTTTTATTATCACATAGCTTTCAGAAAGCTGCGCTCGACCCGCACGCAGACTTTTTACTTCCCAACCCGACAAAACTAGACCTGCTTCAAAATCTTGCTCGATTAAATAGTCATGTCTCGCTTTACGATTTTCGGCAATCGACTTATGTTCAGGTTTTTGTTTGACATTTTTCTGCATATACTCTTCGCATTTTGGTTTTCTGCGTTGTTGGCGTCGTCGTTCGCGACAGTCATGTATGTAAATATACACTCCTGTCGCTTTCTCCTCGCCGCCTAGCGGACAATTTTGCTTGGAGCAAAATTTGAATGGCGAATTATGCCAGCCCGCAAGGGTGATGGGCAAGGATAGCCCATCATAAATTCCAAACTGCTCGAGTCTATTTGTGCTAACCCTAAATTCCTGCTTGCGAGGGATATATTTATTCAGATGATTACAACAACTAAATTTTCTTTTTAAGAAGCAGAAATTTTTACTAATTTAGAACCAGCAAAATGCATAACAATACATTTTTGCTCAATTTTACCGCCATTGATCTGGTTGGTATAAACATAAGACCATGTATTACTATCGAAAGAGTTGCGCAGCATAGGTTCACCCAAAATCGACATTATTTCATCTTTAGTCATTCCAGGATGGATTTTATTAACGTCATTTTGTGATAAAATGTTGCCCTGTTGTACATCAACATGGTAAGGTTTAATAATACAACCCGAAGAAAAAACAAAAATTAAAATAATAAAAGAAAACGCTGATAATTTTAGACTTTTTATTCGCATATTTTGTAACTATTTGATTTTAAAGGAAAATTTTTTTACATGTTTTGCTAAAGTTTGTATTGTAGCACATTCACAAAAACAATTATAACAGGAAGCTTTTAAAAAAACGGCGACCATGCTGGCTCTTCCACTTCACCACTTTGCTCAGGCAACAGGAGCTTAACACTTCCGTCTATAGAAACCAGCCCAAGTATACCTTTGCCCCCAGAATTCGTTGCATAAGCAACCATTTTGCCATTAGGGGCAACACTTGGAGATTCATCATTGCCAGATTTTGTCAGCACCGAAATTCTTCCTGAATTTACATCTTGTGCTGCAATGTTAAACCCATTTTGATCCTGATGCAGCATGACAATATACTTTGCATCGGCAGAGTAAGATGGCCTTGCATTGTAATTTCCTTTAAAACTCACTCGCTCAATTTTTTTGTTCTCTAGAATAACGCGATAAATTTGCGGAGTTCCGCCGCGATTGGAAGTGAAAATAATGGACTTGCCGTCGGGAGCAAAATTTGGTTCTGTATCTAAGTACCAGTCGCTTGTAAGCTGATCCAATTTATTACTGGCTAAATTTAATGTGTAAATTTTCGGGTATCCCGTCTCTGTTAAAACTAAAGCCATCTTGGAACCATCAGGAGACCACGCCGGTGCCCCGTTAATTCCAGGATAATTGGTAACGATGCTTCGCGCGCCGCTTGCTACGTTTTGGCGATAAATTGCTGCGCGTTTTCCTTCAAATGAAACATATGCAATTTGCTTTCCATCGGGAGACCAAGACGGCGACATAATTGGCTGATCAGAGGTTAAAAGCGCTTTTGCATTAAACCCGTCAATATCAGAAACCATAAGCTGATATTTAGCGCTGCCTTCTGATCTTTCAACTGCAACATAAGCTATTTTCGTAGAAAAAATGCCGCGATCGCCAGTAAGCTTTTGATAAACTAAATCGCTAATGTGATGCGCCAAGGTATGCAACTCACTTTCTTTAACGTTAAAAGAGCCGGCTAATAAAACTTTTCTGCCATAACTATCATGTAAGGCAAAAGTAACTGTATAAGCATTTCCTCCTGTGCTTTGGACATCGCCTGTCACAACGTCATTTACTTTTTTCTGTTGCCAAAAATTATAATTAAAAGGCGAAGATTCATCTGTGGCTTCAGCTATGCTAAATTTGCCGCTGTTTTTCAAATCCTTGCTAATGACGTCATGCAATATATCATTGTTAAATGATGTAATTGCTATGGGGGTTGCGCTGTTAACGCCTTGCGTCAATTCAAGATCTAACACAGCATATGCGTTTGTTAAAAACAAAAAGGCAAATGAAATTATAATGTTTAAATAAATAGTTCTGTGAATTTTTGTCAACATAAAAAATACCTAAAAAATGTACCTCTTCTCGATTAAATGTGTAAATTATAACCTATTTTATTAATCTTGCATCTCTTTTTCCAATGCACAAAAATCCCACAATTTTTTATCCATCAATTGGCTTATGCGCACTCCTTGCAAAGCATGCAAAGTATTGCTTGGCACTTTTGGGTTTTGCTCTGCCAATTTCTTGATTAGCTCTTTAACAAATGCACGCGTTGAATTTTTCTGATTACTGCAAACTCCGCAAGGAATGACTGGAAATTTTTGCTCCTTCGCATAATTAATTATATCCTCTTCTTGGCAGTAAACTAATGGCCTTATCACAATGTGTTTTTTATCATTGGTCAAAAGTTTTGGAGGCTATGAACGAATTTCACCGCTATATAAAACTGACATGAGCAGCGATTCAATAAGATCATCGCGATGATGCCCCAAGGCAATTTTTTTAAATTGATGCTCTTTTGCGTATTTATAAATAATTCCACGGCGCAATCGCGAACAAAATGAACAGTATGTTTTTCCCGGCCCCACTTTTTCTTTGACAACGGAAAAAGTATCGCGCTTTATTATTTCAAAAGGAATTTTGCTGCAAACTAACCATTCGCGCAACAAAGCATCCTGCCATCCTGGTTGCGATTGATTTAAAGTAAAAGCAAAAACGCTGAATTTATTGTTACTTCTGCTTTGTAAAATACTTAAAATCTTGAGCAATGTAAAAGAATCTTTGCCTCCGGATAAACACACAAGAACGCGATCGCCAGTTTGAATCATATTGAAATCGGCAATAGCTCTTCCAGTGTAATGCAACAATTTTTTCTCAATTTTGGAGGAAGTCATGAAATATAATCAAATAAAAATACTAATTTTAGTTATTATATAGACTAAACTTATAAAAATATATAACATGTACTGACTAAATTTTCAGTAAAATAGTCAACATACAGACTAAATTCTATTGAATTTAGCAACATTTGCATGTACTGACTAAATTTTATATAATATAGTACATCTATGTATATACCACAACGTCAAATTGAAAATCTGACCACGCTTATTGAGCCACAAAAAGTCGTCATTGTTTATGGTCCGCGACGCTGCGGAAAAACTACGTTGATAAAAAAATTCCTAGAAACCAAAACTAATGAACAATATTTGTTTGTTACAGCAGAAGATTTGACAGCACAAGAATTCTTAACAAGCCAGCGCGTAGAAAAATTACGACAATTTGTCGGTAACAATAAAATCATTGCCATAGATGAAGCACAACGCATTCCAAATATAGGAATAAATCTAAAACTAATGATCGATCATATCCCAGAGATTAAAATCATAGCCTCTGGATCATCTTCTTTTGATTTAGCCAAACAAGTAGGTGAACCACTTACAGGCAGAAAATATACTTTAGTTCAATTTCCTATTTCGCAAATGGAGCTTGCAAAATTAGAAACTACAACACAAACAGCAGATCACCTCGAAGAACGTTTAATTTTTGGCAGCTATCCAGAGATTCTAGTAAACAATGATCGAGAAAGAAAAATACGTTATTTAAACGAAATAGTGAGCTCATATTTATATAAAGATATTTTAGAACTCGATAATGTGCGAAACTCCGATAAGATTTTAAAATTATTACAATTACTATGTTATCAAATCGGCCATGAAGTTTCTCTCACTGAATTGGGCGCAAATCTAGGGATGAGTAAAAATACCATTGAACGATATTTAGATTTACTGGAAAAAACATTTGTAATTTTTAAATTACGTAGTTTAAGCCGCAATCCACGCAAGGAAATCTCAAAAAGTAATCGCTATTATTTTTACGATATTGGCATCCGCAATACATTAATTAATAATTATAATCCATTATCAATACGAAATGATATTGGTATGCTGTGGGAAAACTACGTTATAATGGAGCGCTTAAAAAAACAAGAATACACGCATATTTATGCCAATAATTTTTACTGGCGTACTTATTCTCAAAAAGAAATTGATTTTATAGAGGAACGAGAAGGTAATCTTTTTGGCTATGAAATCAAATGGCAGCAGAAAAATTTACGTATTCTAAAGCTTTGGCAAGAACTTTACCCGCGAGCTAAATACCAGACTATTACTAAAGAGAATTACTTAGATTTTATAACATAAAAACAAAACATGATTTTCTAAATAGCAAATTTACGCTACAATTACTTTAATCCTCAACAAAAACACTTGGGATGATAGCTAAAATTAAATAAAGTTTTCTGCTAGCTGAAAGCATTAATCAACAAAATTATACATAAAAACATGTTAAAAAAAATATCTTTATTATCAATATGTTGCATATTTTGCTTACTTTGCGGCTGCGGGCAAAGCGGTCCACTTTATTTGCCTAAAGAAGAACCAGCGCAAATTCAGCAAAAACAAAGCAATCAACAAACTGTTAAAACACCGGAAACAACTACAAACCAAGGGAAAGAAAAAACAAATGAAAATACAGTTTACTAAAATGCATGGTTCAGGCAATGATTTTGTCATTATCGATGGAACACGCACAAAATATAATTTAACTAAAGACGGTATATCACTCATGGCTAACAGGCATTTTGGCATCGGCTGTGACCAGGTATTGCTGCTTGAAAATGCAACAGCGAAGGGGATCGATTTTTCTTGCCGCATTTTTAACGCTGACGGAAGAGAAGCAGAACAATGCGGCAATGGCATGTGCTGCCTGGCAAAATTTGCTTATGAAAATAATTTAACAGACAAAAAAAATCTTTCTATTGCAACATGCGCAAGACAAGTGAAAACACAACTTGAAGATGATGATAGCGTTACGGTAAACATGGGGGACGTAATCACAAAAGGAAAAGTAACACTAAAGATGGAAAATAATGCGGAAACCGAGGTTTCGGTGATTTCCGTTGGTAATCCTCACGCTGTCATTCTCGTTAATGACATTTCATTAGCGCCAGTATCTACGCTTGGCCACAACATATCTAAACACCAGGTTTTTCCTGAAGGAGTTAATGCAGAATTTATGCAAATTGTCGACCGTAATTACGTAAAACTGCGGGTATTCGAAAGGGGAGCTGGAGAATCTCTTGCTTGCGGCAGCGGAGCAACTGCCTCTGTTGCCTATGGAATCCTCGAGAATTTGCTTGATAAAGCAGTAGACGTTTCATTGCCTGGAGGCATTCTTAAAATAACATGGGAAAACCCTAAAGCATCAATTTTTTTAAAAGGACCCGCTGCTTTTGTTTTTCAGGGAAATTGCGATATACCTTAACTACTTATAAATGGCTGCCTAATATTTCACCCATTTTTACTTGTTGTGAAGTTTTTGTATTTTCACTCCACTCTATTGCATCTTTTGCAAAAAGGACTATTACCGTTGAGCCAAACTTAAATCGCCCTAGTTCTGCAGCGCGTTCCAATACAATATTTTGTGAAATATAATCGACAATTTTTGGGGCTTTTTCATGTAGAGGATTTACAGCTCCAGCCCAAACAGTTTCGATATTGCCAACAAGCATTGCGCCCACCAGCACCAATGCCATTTTACCGATATCAGTATCAAAAACTGTAATCACTCTCTCATTTTTAGTAAATAATTCAGAAATGGAGTTTGCAGTTTTTTGGTTTACTGAAAATAATTTCCCCGGAACATACAGCATTTTTTGCAGCTTGCCCTTAAATGGCATGTGCACTCGATGATAATTATGCGGAGCTAAATAGATAGTTGCAAACTTGCCATTTTGAAATTCTTTTGCAAGCGGAGTGTCTGCTAAAAGCGCTTGCAATTCATAGGTTAATCCCTTCGCTTGAAGTGTAGTCTCTATATCAATTTCACCGATCTGGCTTATAATGCCATCAGCAGGAGAGATAATGGCACTTTGTTCGGAAGGAAAAATGCGCGCATTTCCTTTCAATGCGCGAGTAAAGAAAGAATTGAAATCCGGATAATCAGCAGGATTTTGTTCCTGGCTTTCAGTTAAATCTATTTTATATTTTTTACAAAACCGTTTAATAAGAAAATTTTTCAGCCATTTTACGCGGCAGTTGGCTAACTTTCCTGCAAATCGTGATAAAATAAGATGCGGTAATAAATATTGGGCTCTAATTTTTGGTGATAAATTCATAAGTATTTGATTTTACTTAATTTTTTATACGCCTTCGCTTTCAGAAGGCGTATACCCTCCGTAGCTTTAACGAAGGAGGGTTTTTCGCTTCGGCGGATTTTTAATATTGCATGTTTTTTCGTGAGACGTTGTTGAATAATTCGTATTTTCTGTTTTTTGATTTGGTAGCCACAGGCTTTAGCCTGCGTAGAATTNNGAAATTTACAAATTATTTTGTTGCCCAAAACATGCAAATATAAATTATTCAACAACGTCTTTTTGTAACTATAATTAACGATATCTCTAAAAAGTTATTCGCTAAAAGTTTTACCCGGATGATTTTACTTTATTTTAACCACCTTGGACAGAACTAAAAATGAAAACTTACCTTGTTGGCGGCGCGGTACGCGATAAATTATTGGGCCGCCCCATCAAAGAACGCGATTTTGTTGTAGTTGGCGCAACGCCAGAGCAAATGCTTGAGTTGGGATTTAAAAAAGTAGGAAAAGAATTTCCTGTTTTCTTACATCCGCAAACTAAAGAGGAATATGCCCTTGCACGCACCGAACGCAAAACTGGAAAAGGTTATACTGGATTTGAATGTTTTTTTGATCCGAATGTAACATTAGAAGACGATTTAAAACGCCGTGATTTAACAATCAATGCCATTGCCGAAGATGAAAATGGCAACATAATCGATCCTTATAATGGCCGTGAAGATTTAAAAAACAAAATTCTGTGCCACGTATCAGATGCTTTCGCAGAAGATCCGGTGCGCATTTTGCGCCTCGCGCGATTTGCAGCAAAATTTTCTGATTTTACAGTANNGAAACAAATGCTTGAAAAAGGCGAAGTTGATGCGCTCGTTCCCGAAAGAGTTTGGCAAGAACTAGTGCGAGCGTTAAGTGAAAATAATCCTGAAAGATTTTTTGAAGTATTAAATGATTGTGGAGTTTTGGCAAAATTATTTCCAGAAATTCACCGGTCTTTTCCCTCGGCAAAACGATCTTTGCAAAATGCGGTAAAATTAAGCTTAAAAGCTGAAGTCCGATTCGCTTCTCTTTTGCATCAATTAACAAAGCAAGAACTGAATAATTTTTGCAAACGATTAAAAGCCCCTGCAAAATACCAAAAATTAGCATCCTTAGGTATCACTTATAAAGACCTTTTTCAAAAAGCAGATAAATTATCCGCTGAAGAAATATTGGGGTTGCTGGAAAAATTAGACGCTTTCAGAAAACCGGAGCGTTTTCACGATTTTTTGTCAGCAGAAGAAGCCATATTCAATTACGACAATAAATTTTCAATTGAACACCAGAAACTAGGCG
>PLMI01000138.1 GCA_003142435.1 Coxiellaceae bacterium
TTCGTTGACCCCAAGAACGTTGATTTTAGTTTTTATGAGGGCGCTACATTAGTTACGCCAAATTTAACCGAGTTTCAGGCGGTGGTTGGCAAGTGTAAAGACAACGACGAATTAGCGAAAAAAGCTTATGTTTTGATAAAACAGCATAACCTGGATGGTTTAGTCATTACAAAAAGCGCGGAAGGTATGAGCTTAGTAACGAAAGAAGGCGAAGCTACACATATTCCAACAAGGGCGCGTGAGGTTTTTGATGTGACTGGAGCAGGAGATACCGCCATTGCAACATTAGCGGCTGTTTATGCTGCAAATAAGAGTTTTACTGAGTCAGTAGTTTTAGCAAATGCAGCAGCTGGTGTCGTGGTTCGCAAGCTTGGTACTTCGACTATTTCCATTGCGGAATTAAGGCGAGCTATGCAAAGGCAACAGGATCCGTGGGCAGCAATTTTGACTGAAGACGAGTTGCTAAAACAAATAAAAGATGCAAAAGCACATGGCGAGAAAATAGTTATGACTAATGGCTGCTTTGATATTTTGCATTCAGGTCATGTTATTTACCTTGAAAAAGCTAAGGCATTAGGGCATAGGCTGCTCATTGCTGTTAATGATGACGCATCGGTACGAAGATTAAAGGGTAACGCTCGCCCGATAAATTCCCTGGAAGCCCGTATGTTGGTTTTATCTTCATTAAGGGCGGTTGATTGGGTTGTGCCTTTTTCTGAAGATACACCGGATCGCATAATTAAAGCTGTTACACCGGATATTTTAGTTAAAGGCGGAGATTATATTGCGCACGAAATTGTTGGCTACGATCACGTTACAAAATCTGGTGGAAAAGTTAAAATAATTCCATTCGAAGAAGGGTTTTCCACAACTTCTATGGTAGAACGCATTAAAAATGATAAAGAGGAAAAATAAAACAATATGAAAAGCATGATAATTGTAACTGGTGGTGCTGGTTTTATTGGCAGTAACATAATAAGAGGCTTAAACAAACAAGGCCATGATGATATCTTAGTCGTAGACAATTTACATGACGGTAAAAAGTTCAGCAATCTTGTTGGTTGTAAGATTTTAGATTACATGGACAAAAATGATTTTATTGAAAAAATCAAACATGGTTATAAGTTTGCTGAAAAAATAGAAACCGTTTTCCACGATGGCGCATGCACTGTGACGACCGAATGGGATGGCAGTTACATGATGCGTAATAATTATGAGTACAGTAAGACTCTTTTTAATTACTGTATTGCTGAATATATTCCATTTATTTACGCCTCTAGTGCCGCTATTTATGGGCTTAATAGAACCACAACTGAATTGCCTGAATATGAGGCTCCCCTGAATGTTTATGGCTATTCTAAAATGCTTTTTGACCACTACGTGCAGAAGTTTCTGCCAAAACCTAAAAGTCAGATAGTCGGATTGCGTTACTTTAACGTTTATGGTCCGCGCGAAAGTCATAAAAGCACTATGGCAAGCGTTACATTTCATTTCAATAATCAAATAAAGAAAGACGGCAAAGTCAAGTTATTCGGTGAATATGATGGATATAAGGCAGGTGAGCAGCGCAGAGACTTTGTTTACGTTGAAGACGTTGCCAAAGTTAATTTGTGGTTTGCAAGTGCTGCACGTGATGTTAGTGGCATTTTTAACGTTGGTACCGGAAAAAGTGAGAGTTTTAATTCTGTAGTTAATGAAGTTATCGCATGGCACAAAAAAGGGAAAATTGAGTACGTTCCATTCCCGGATCATTTGCGCGGTGCGTATCAAAGCTTCACTGAGGCTGATATTAATAAACTTCGTGAAGCCGGTTACAAAGAAGAGTTCAAATCAATCAAAGATGGAGTTAAAGAATACTTGGATTGGTTGAATAAAGAATAGGGTTTTCAAAAATAATAATGTATATGAATAAATATTTACTTTCAGTCGATATCGAAGGAATAACGGGAGTTGCGCATACTGGTTTTTCCAGTTCAAAAGGCAAACAGTATGACTTAGCCAGAAAATATATGGCCAGTGATGTTAATGCCGTAGTGCGCGGTATTTTAGCCGTAGATCCGGAGTGCTACATTTTGGTTCGCGATGCCCATGGCAGCAAGGCTACGAATTTGGACTTAGAGAGAATTCACCCTCAGGCGCATGTTATGCAAGGCTGGGGCGATGAAATGAATCCAGTTGCGTCAATCGATAAAAGCTTCAAAGGAGTGTTTTTTGTTGGTTATCATGCCGGCGGACAAAACAACGAGGCGGTGTTAGGGCACACTTGTTGTTCCTTCATTCATTATGTAAAAGTAAATGGCAAGATTTTGAATGAGGCTGGAATTTTCGGTTTGTATGCAGGTCATTATAATGTGCCAGTTGCGTTTATAAGTGGTGATAATCACTCAGTTGAAGAAGCAAACGCGCAATTTAAAAGTTTAGTCAGTGTTGTTGTTAAAGAAAGCTTTGGCCGTGATGCTGCTCTTTCTGTTTCTTTGGCGAAAGCACAAGAATTATTAGAGGAGGGGGCAAAGAAAGCAACACAGGATTTATTGCAAAATAAAATTAGGCCTCTTACAATCTCGAGCCCACTTAAAACCGAAGTACGTTTTTACAACACAGGATATTCCATTTCCATATTTCAAAAAATATATGGAACTTTTTCCTTTGATAAAAGCTACGAATTTGACAAAGAGCAATTCATTGTTAAATTCACGGCAAATGATCCAATTGAAATGTACGGCAGAATTAGCCTCTTGATTGCCGTTGTTTATGGATTTTTGGCGGTGTAAACATATATAAAGGTGTTGTTGAATAAATAGTAATTGGTAGGTATTGTCATTCCCGCGAAAGCGGGAATCCAGATCCCCGACAAAATCATTCGGGGACATGTAATAAAAAAATGCAGTAAAATCAAATAGTTACGAAAAACTATAAAAATATTTAAAAAATGATTATTTTTATTTATAAATAAACACAATTTACATTGCTTTGGAATTCTGAAATTGTTTCAGCCATTCTTCTCTGTATTTTTCTGCCAGACCCGCATCTTCAATTATCAAAACGTTTTCCAAATTATATTTTTGTGCAGCTTTGGTAAAGTTAAAAGAACCCGTAATTATTTTTGTTTTGTCGATGATCATAATTTTGTTATGAGCCAATCCTTTAAGTTCATAGTTAGTGAAAATTGGAATTTTTNNTTTCTTTTGTAAAATGGATGTCATCCAATTATTTTCCTTTACTTGATCCTTATCCATAATTATTTTTACATCAACACCGTTGCTCTTAGCTTTGCTCAAAGCGTTTGCTATAGGTTTTGAAGTAAAAGAATACGCCTCAACTAATATTTCCTGTTTTGCGTGAGTAATATTGTCGGCAATTTTTTGCGTACATTTCTCTTTTGGGGTGAAACAAACCTCATAAGTAGAATTTTGCGTGAATTGCGTAGTTAGTGCTAAACTACTTGAAGTAAATGATAATAAAAAGGTAGTCAGCAATATTTTTTTTAAAATTTTTTGAGTTTTCTTTTGCATTGAGCTTTATTATGAATTTAATTTGGATTTTGTCTTATACTAACCTAAAATTGGATGCAGATAAATCACAATCCGCAAATTAATAAAGGAGCGCAAATAATATGGAAAAAAATATTTCTTTTAATGTACAAATTATTTTTTACAGCATGTATGGTCATGTTTATAAATTAGCCAGAGCTATTGAAGAAGGAGTTAAGCAAATTTCAGGTGCTAATGTTTCTTTTTACAAGGTCCCTGAATTAGTTTCTGAAGAAGCATTGATTAAAAGCGGAGCGAAAGAAGCACAAAAACTATTTGCTGACGTGCCTATTGCCAAAGTAGAGAATCTTCCTCTTACCGATGCAATTATTTTTGGCTCGCCAACCCGCTTTGGCAATATGTGTGCGCAAATGCGTAATTTTCTTGATCAAACCGGCGGAATTTGGGTGAAAGGCGGGCTTATCGGTAAAGTTGCAAGCGTTTTTTCCAGCACTGGCACGCAACACGGCGGTCAGGAAACAACGATAACAAGTTTTCATACAACATTGTTGCACCACGGAATGATAATCGTCGGTGTTCCATATTCATCAACCGGGTTAACAAATATGAACGAAATTACCGGCGGTACACCTTATGGTGCAACGACGTTAGCCGGTTCTGACGGCAAAAGGGAGCCAAGCGCCAATGAATTGGAAATCGCAAGATTTCAAGGCAAGCACGTTGCGGAAATTACAAAGTGTTTAAAACTTGGCAGGCAGGTTTTAAAAAGCAATTAATTTGCAAATCTCTAACCGGTAGCCACAGGCTTTAGCCTGCGTAGAATTGAGATTAAGAAAACGCAGGCTAAAGCCTGCGGCTACCGGTTATTTGCTTTAAGGCGAATAAAACATGCAATAAAAAACTTCAGTATAATCAAATACTTACAAAAAACACATAATTTATTTAAAAAATTCCTTTATTTGTTCGAAACTAAATCCTTTATATATTAAAAATTGAGTTTGCTTATTTTTTTCTTGAAGATTTAAAGAATTTACATTCAATTGTCCAAATTTTTTACGATATGCTTTTGCCAAATAATTTAACCATTCTTCAGCTTTTTGATTTAAAGCTATTTCTATTAAACTATCGTCAACACCTTTTTCCCGCAATTCAAATTTTATTCTGACTGGTCCAAATCCTTTTTCAGCGCGAGAGCGCATATAACATTCCGCGAAACGTTTATCACTTTGCAAGTCTTGTTGGGTTAATTGTTCAATGGTTTGACTGATTTCATTTTCACTGAAATTTCTGAGCTTAAGTTTTTGCGTTAATTCCATTCGGGAATGCTCACGCCTTGCCAGCAAATTTAATGCAGAATCTTTTGCGTTTTTTTGTTTTTTCATGGGAATAAAATAAAATTTGTATATTAAGTCTTAAGGGCTTTAAAAGTGGCCATGAGGGCACCTTTTCATTCTTTTTAAAACGATCCATTTTATTTTTTTGTAAGATATTCTCTAGAAAGATTTAGCAGAAAAAATCAATACAAGCACAATCAAGTAGTTACAGAATATAATGTATGTACATTTATTTGTTATGTGGTATAAGCATAACAAAACTACAAGAATTTTTATACTCGTTTTTATGATAAGGATTTTTTATTTAGGTAAAATTAATGATGCAGCTTTGTGTCTAATTTATTGTGGCTGATTTCTACATTGAAAAACTCACCGTGTGAGACTTTTGGAAATATTTTACCTAAATCGCCTTGTCGAATTGCTTTATCCTGTTCCATAGTAAGTTGTAACACTTCGTTTTTGTTTTGCAATGCTAAAATTAACTGAACAACAGTCTCTCTTTTAGTTTTCCGGTCATTCCATGAAAAGTGAAAAAGAGAATTGCGATATTGGCGAGTATCGCTAGTTCTTTCCGTAAGATATTTTGTAGCCTCATTTATAAGAGACAATCGAAAACTTTCTTGCTCTTTAAGCACAGATTTGAAAAAGTAAATTAAAGGTTCAATTGATGGTCTGCTTCTGGGATTTATTTTTAGCATATGCGCTAATACCTCTGCTAATTTTATGCCATTTGCTGATTGCATTGCAGATGCTATCGATTGAATTGATAGCTTTAATAAAATATCATCTTTCTTATCTTCACTTGCAATACACTTTGGCAAAATATCTTTAGCTATAATTCTTCCTAATGAATAAACGTCATAAGTTGGAGATGTTGGTTCACATCCATTATTAGGCGTGTACCTGGGGGACATTATTTCGGAAAAATTTTTACCATTTATTGTCGTTTTTGTGGCAAAATCTATTAATTCTTTTATTTCACCGCTTACAGGATCAACCATGATATTTTCTGGCTTTAAATCGCAATGACAATGCCCTTTATTTTGAATTCTTTTCAATTCTTGTAAAATACCAATTATAATTTTTATCATTTGATAATGAGAAATCCTGCTCTTACTATCCAAATATTCCTTTAGCGTAATCCCGTCAATCAAAGCCAAACATGAATATGCTTTTATTCCATTCTTTATTGCACCACTTTTCGTCTCAGAAAAATCACGGAAAGTGCAAGTTTTTTTCGCTCCTTTAGAAGAAAATAACTCGCAATCAATGAGAGCTTCATTTGCAGCCAGTTTTTTTCTTTGCTCCATGCTTGGCTTATCATCATGATCGACATCTGCATCTTCATATATTTTTTGAATTTTGATTGCTCTGTGTTTTTCATTTACTTTTATCAGCCCATTACTTTCAATTGAGATTCCGGTATCTGATTCTTTGACACTAGCAAACCCGCCGCTTCCTAATTTTCTTCCATCCAAAGCTCGATATATATAGCCTTTTTCACTTTTGTTTTTGCAAAATTTGATTAGCGAATGGGAAAATTCAAGAAAGACGCCATCGCCAATTTTATATAATTCATTTTTTTTAATTTTCGCTCTGCCTTCGCGCAAAAACTCAATTAAACAGATTTTATCTTGAGCCTCGAGTTGATCTAAATTGTGGATATCAATTTTAATAATTGTAAGACCTTTTAGTTCAGTTATCATTTCGCCCTCTTATNNAAATTTATGAACATTTAGTTTATATATTTATTTTAATTTAAATTACATACAGTATTTATTAAGGCAAAATTATAAAATATGGTATTATTTTATGAGCAGAATAGAAATTGAACATATAAAGAAAAAATGCTCATTAGGAAAAGGATATAGGCAAGTAAATAGAAAACTACTTTATAGGTGTTTTATGTATAAATTTTTCAAGTATAATTTTTTGGTTATTGTAATGCTAGTAGTCTGCGGATGTGCTTTTCCTCGTGTAGGGGAAATGACTTATAGACCGGAAAACGATAGTCGTATCGGTGTTGTTTCGCTGCTTGGCAATAATGCGCTGGTACGTACTGAAATCGGTAATATTGGCAATACGACAATTCCACTCAGAAATTTTGATTATGATCGCTATGTTGTTTCAAATGTTGTTCAGATTCTGAAATCTCATGGATATTCGAATACAAGCGCCATAAGTTTTTCTTCGCAAAATCCTGTTGGAATGGCGGAGGAATCATGTTGGCAAGATCCTTCTCTTCGCTGCTCCTTCTTGAAAGAAGGCATTGATTATATCAAGCAAATAACACAACCTGGAGAATATGACATCGTCATTGCTATTTTGCCAGAGTCGCTATTCGATGTTAAATCAGGTTATTGTGGTTATGGAGTAGTATTTTCTAATTCTCCATCTAATCAAGGTGAAATATGTAATAAATTTTTCCTGGGCGTAAATATATTATTTTTAAATGGGGAGAATTATAAAATTTTAACCAGCGGGTTATCCGGTCCATCAACACTAAGTAATTCAGTATGTCATAAGCAGTCATATAATGGTTCTTTAACTTCATCTGTACCTAGCGCAGAATTGAAAGAATGGCTAAAGTATGAAAATGCGCATATTATTTCTCGTTCGGTGCAGAATGGGTTTGGAGAAGATTATGGATTGCCTGGACCTGAAAAGTTTTCTAGAAGGTGATTTGCTTAATTTGCGCAAGTCATCAGGGTCTGTTTCACTTAGCAGATTTTCATGATTTTTATACCCTGCAAAATTAACTTTTAAAATTTATAATTTTATATTCCCTGATGTATGGATATGTATCACTTGGACCATCAACCAATAACCATCGTTGTGTAACTAGCGTATCGATAAATTTATCGTTTTTATCAATTGCCTGCCAATTGACTACTACATTTACTTGATATTGATGATTAGATATGGGAGTTATTTCAAGATTTTTTACTATGTGAAGATTGTTTTTTATATTGGCTCCCACTGCATCATACCATTTTTTATAATCCGTTAAATTATGGATTATGCCATCCGGAAAAACCATTAAAAGATGATCTTGGTCTAGTACAGCGTAAGATTTATTAATATCTGCATGCACATCATGCAATCCATACCAGTAATAGACAAAAGATCGGATTTGGTTAGTCGTGAATTTGTGATCTTTATTGGTTTGCAATGCCTGTTTGTAAATTACGAAATCTTGATTATTTTTTGTAGTGCTCGCATTTGTTGTAATACACGGCAGCCCCGAAAGACCAATAGTTATTCCACAGATGCTTAATATAGAGATTAATTTTTTTATAATCATAAAACTCCGTGAGTGGTTATTTATAGATTTTATTTGCTTGTTAACGAAGAAGTCAAAAAGATCACCCATGATATTATTAATGCATCGAATTTGTAAAGATAATTGACTACGGTATTGAAATAACCTGTAATATTGCGTAATTTAGTTAAGCTTATTTGCAATTTCATAGGGGTTTTTATGAGTAAAGAATTAACAACAAAAATAGCTGTTTTTGAAGATAGAAAAATTAGGAAAACATGGAAAGATGACCAATGGTGGTTTGTTATTGTTGACGTTATAGCGGCATTAACAGATTCTGCTCAACCAGATGGCTACCTGAAAGACATGCGCCGTCGAGATGAGGAATTATCGAAAGGGTGGGGGCAAATTGCCA
>PLMI01000033.1 GCA_003142435.1 Coxiellaceae bacterium
ATGTAATAAAAAATATCAATAAAATCAAATACTTACAAAAACACCATAAAATTACTTAATTATCTGTAAATTTCTCATGTATTCCGATGGATTTGTCATAGCTGCTACTTCGTCGATATCGACGTTTTTGATAGTGTCCAATAATTTAAATACATCAATAAAATCATGGACAAAAATATTGAGTTCGGTTTCATCAATTTTCAAATGCGCCAATTTGGCACTTTGTTTGACACGTTCTTTTACTTCGTCAGTGTTTTGCATGTTTTAATTACCAATTTGCGTAGATTTTGATTTTAATAAACCGTGCTCTATGTTAACATATTTTTGCTATAAAAATTAGTTAATCCATGCAAATAACTCCTCCAAAAAATACAGAAAAAGTAGTCCTGGTTCACATTGACCTTTCTGACAATCCAAATAGCAACGAAGATTTAAATGAATTTAAAGAACTAGCTGTTTCTTCCGGGGCAAATATTGTGACGATTATTACAGGCAAAAGAAGCGCGCCTAATGCTAAATATTTTGCTGGCAGCGGTAAAGTCGAAGAAATCAAAATGGCGGTACTTGCAGAAAAAGCAAATTTAGTAATTTTCAATCACGAACTTTCTGCAGCCCAAGAACGTAATCTTGAAAAAGCATTGCAATGTCGCGTAATAGATAGAACAGCATTAATTTTAGATATTTTTGCAGCGCGCGCCAGAACTTTCGAAGGCAAATTACAAGTTGAACTTTCGCAATTGCAACATTTGTCGGCGCATTTGAAAAGGCGCTGGACACACTTGGAAAGACAGCGCGGCGGTATTGGTTTACGAAGTGGCGCTGGCGAAACGCAAATGGAAGAAGATCGCCGCGGCATTAAACAAAAAATTTTGCAGATAAAAAAACAATTAGCTAAAGTACGCTCGCAGCGGCAGCAAGGACAAAAGGCAAGAAAAAAAGCATTCGTGCCAACTATTGCAATAATAGGTTACACAAATGCCGGCAAATCAACTTTATTCAACATGCTTACTAAATCTAATGTTTACGTTGCTGATAAATTATTTGCAACTTTAGATCCTACTTTAAGGGGAATAGATATTGAAGGTTATGGAAAAATCATTTTAGCTGATACTGTTGGCTTTATCCGTCATTTACCGCATGAATTAGTTGAAGCATTTCGCGCTACATTGGAAGAAACCAAAGACGCTGATTTGTTGTTGCATGTGATTGATGCAAGCGATCTAAATCACAAAGATAAAATTACAGCAGTAAACGAAGTTCTAGAGCAAATTGGCGCCAATCGCGTAAAACAGCTTTTGGTCTATAACAAAATTGATTTACTCGGTGAAAATGCACCTAAAACGCAAATTGATTACGATCCAACAAAAATACCAACCCGCGTTTGGCTTTCGGCAATTTCAGGGGAGGGGATTTCTAATTTAAAACTAGCCTTGCAAAAAATTTTATCCGGTTCGCTCGAAAAAATCGCGCTGTGTCTTTTGCCAAGCGGCGGGAAAATCCGTGCACATCTTTACGAAACAAACGCAGTTTTGAAAGAAAATATCGACGCCCGAGGGAATTTTCATTTGCTACTCAACATGCGAAGGAATGATTTGGAAAAACTTTTTATATAAATTTTTTTTCTACCCTTCAATAAGATTTATTGATTATTAAGGATTGTTATGATGATGGTGATAATCTCTTTCCTCATCATGGTCAGATGCATGTGAATTGAAAATAGAAAAGTGTCCCATGCAGCGTCCAAATGTAAAAATAGATACCATGCCTTTAGCAAAAGAAGCTAAACCGTGGCCTATGGTAGAAGTAGCTTCTGCTATCTTCGCTTTAATACTATTCTCGGGTAATGGTGCAACATTTGCACCATTAAAATCACTATTAGAAGTGCTCGGAAGAAGCAAAGGGGTTGTTTCCTCTTCCTTTTTAACGCTATCGCGCGAATGTTTTAAATAAATTTGTTTTGCTTCTTCTGCTTCTGCTGATGTTGGTGGCGCATGATCAACCTGGCGCTGAGATTTTAAATCAATATCTATGGCTGCGGGATCCGCAGAAGAAAGAAATTCACAAACCTCGCCTTCCATTGAATTTGGCTTTCCGTTAGCTACTTTTTGAAAATCGGCTTTAAGATCTTCAATGGTTGAAATATTCCTATGTAATTCCACGTAGCCAATAGTGTATGAAACCATCAATGGAACTGCCTCATCTTTAAGTGTATATTGATGACTCCAATCGGCTAACGCGGCTAATAGACGATAACGATCAACATCATGTTTTTAAAAATTTATACATATTTAACTCCTTAATTTAATTAGAATTGCCTTACAAACTCTTATATTCAATATTAGTACATATACACCAGTTTAGCACATATGTCTCAGAGTTTATTAACAAAAAATTAAAAACATTGAGTAAAAAATTTATTATAATCAAATGGTTGCAAAAAAAGTTGAAAAATGCTTAATAATTCCCAAATTTCTCAGCATAATTGGCTTTCGGCAATTTGTGGTTAATTATTTAAGAGGTATTAAAAAATGAGTAAACAAACTAAGTTTATACAAAGTAACAATAATCTTTTTGCAGATATGGGGTTTAGTGACGAAGAGGCAAAAGAGTTGCAATTTCGGTCATTTTTAATGACTATTATAGTGCGGTATATAAAATTAGAAGGGTTAACCCAAAAAGAAGCAGCCAAAAGATTTAATATTACCCAATCTCGTATTAGCAATCTTGTTAGGGGTAAGATTGATTTATTTAGTACAAGCATATTATTAGCAATGCTTGAAAAAGCAGGGTTCGGAATATACGAAAATATTCAAGTAAAAGCAAAAGATTTATTTAGATACCACGACACATATATTTTTGCTGCATTTTCTTCTAAGCGTAACAATGGTACGACCGGAATTCGTGCATAAAAAGCATAAAAAAATCATTCCCGTGAGCGCAGCCCTGGGAACAATATTTTTTATCCAAAATTAGGATTAAAAGGTGTCGGCGGTGGCGGAGCTTTTGGTTCTGGTTGTGACGGCGCCGACGCTTGCTGCGTCAACTGCGCCTCTTTTTTTTCTATAGGCGGATAACTATTGCTGACCATTGCCATATTTTGCGCCATTTTTCTCACATAGCCTGCAAGCGGACTTACAATTCCAGATTGTGCACCCACAACCTCAATACTGTGAATCAAAAGGCCTGTCAAAGTTCCGCCGTAACTTGACTGAAATTCCCGGGTAGTATCAGCTCCGGATTCGACATCAACTGCTGATTTAGAAAACAATGATGCAGCTTTTTTTACCGGCAATTTAGTAGAAGTGTACGTTTCAATTTTATCTTCACCAACTCCTAACTTTTTGAGTTGTTTTAATATTTTTTCTAATGAAACATCTCTTGAAACTGCGTCGCCATATTGCTTTAAAATCTGGGTGGAAATTAACAATCCTTCTCTTACTAAGAATGCCAGAGAATCTATGGAATTTATGGTTATTCGCCCTGATTTTACAGCATTAGCCAACCAATCCATAAAAGATTCAGCTTCTTCCATTCCTTGAGTTTGATTAATTAAATCCGGACTAATCGGCATTGATGCAAACTCACTCCCAAGCTTATATCTTTCTAGCATATCTAAAGCTCTATCAAGGTAAACGCTAAATCTTGCACCGCCTTCACGGTCATAATTCAAAAGAGAAAGCCAAATATTGTATGCGTTCGGATTTTGAAAAATCCAATCCATTCCGGCAGCAGGGGTAATTCGTGAAGCAAAGAAAACCGTTAGCCTTCTGCTTGACCAGGAAGTTGTGCCGCCAGTCCTTTTGATTCTGTAATATCCTTGTTCAATCTGCATTGGCCCTTGATGAGGATTCCAATTTGAAATAAATTCGCCTTCTTTATTGCAAATAATCACTGTTCGATTCTCTACAATACACCCAACGTCAAATAGCAAAGCGGTACTAAAAATTACGTATGCCATCAAAGGATCAAATTCTTCAGTAGCATCCTGGCGATATTCTAATAAAGCGAGGTAAGCTCTGTGCAAAGCTTCGTCCATGATGCTTGCCAAACGCGCTTCATTGTTAACGGGAAGTATTTGTACAAATTCCACAAAATCTGTAATAAGATCTCCATAGAAAACCTTGAAAACCTCATCAGGAGCTGCTAAAAGTTTCTGAATGTTGTTAATTATAGTTTTGCGCTGTAATGAAGAAAGCAAAGTATTGGCAGGAGCAATGCTAAAAACATTCCTTTCGTTAAATGGTCTTGTAGTTTTGGGAGCTTTTATTTCTACTTTGCCAATAAATGAGGTTGACATCTTATTCTCCTTGGGTTTATAAATACCTAATGTATTTTTATATATTATATTCGTAAAAACAGTTACCTACAATAATAATTTAATATTAAGTTAATGGGCGGATTATGGAAAAAGACTATGACAGTAAAAAGCTCGAATTAAATGCCCAAAAGCACTGGCAAGAGCTTAACTCTTTTATAACATCAGAAAATGCAACGAAGGAGAAATTCTATTGCTTGTCAATGTTGCCTTATCCCAGCGGGCAAATTCACATGGGCCACATCCGAAATTACGTAATTGGCGACGTCATAGCGCGCTATCATCGTATGCTTGGCAAAAACGTTATGCAGCCTTTTGGCTGGGACGCTTTTGGTTTACCAGCAGAAAATGCGGCCTTAGAGCGTAAATTGGCACCATCTGAATGGACTTATCAAAACATAAAGCAAATGCGTGAAGTCGTAAAACGCATGGGATTTGCCATTGATTGGTCGAGGGAACTTGCTACTTGCAAACCAGAATATTATCGTTGGGAACAATGGTTATTTTTGCAAATGTATAAAAAGGGACTGGTCTACAAAAAAAAATCCGTAGTAAATTGGGATCCTGTTGACCAAACAGTTTTAGCAAATGAACAAGTTGTCGATGGCAGAGGCTGGAGATCAGGAGCAATTGTCGAGCGGCACGAAATATCGCAATGGTTTTTAAAAATCACAGATTATTCCGAAGAGCTGCTAAAATCTCTTGATAATCTGAAAGGCTGGCCGGAACAAGTGCGAACAATGCAACGCAATTGGATTGGGCGCTCCGAAGGAGTAGAACTGTATTTCAATTTAACTAACAGCAGCCAGAAAATAACGGTTTTTACTACTCGCCCTGACACTCTCATGGGAGTTACTTATCTTGCGATTGCCCCAACTCATCCTATCGCACTTGCGGCTGCACAAAATAACAGCGAACTCGATAACTACATTAAAAAATGTCAAAACCTAAAAGTTGCTGAGGCGGAACTTGCCACACTGCCAAAAGAAGGCATTTATACCGGCTTAAATGTAATTCATCCTATAACTTCTGAAACACTGCCGCTTTGGGTCACCAATTTTGTTTTGATGGAATATGGCGCAGGTGCTGTGATGTCAGTGCCTGCTCATGATCAAAGAGATTACGAATTTGCCAAAAAATACGGTTTGCCATTGAAGCAAGTAATAAAGCCCATAGACATGGGCGGATTTTGGGATTTTGCTGTTGGCGCTTTCACAGAAAAAGGAAAGCTGGTAAATTCAGGTGTTTTTGACAAATTAAGTTCTGATCAGGCTTTTACAGCAATAGCTGATTACTTAACAAAAAATGGCAAAGGCAAGCTTGCTGTAAATTATCGCCTGCGCGACTGGGGCATTTCAAGGCAACGTTATTGGGGCGCGCCAATTCCAATTATTTACTGCGATAAATGCGGCATTGTTCCAGTACCTGAAAAAGATCTCCCTGTTTTATTGCCGGAAGGCATTAAACTAAGTGATCCAAAATCACCTTTGACAACAATGGCAAGTTTTTTAAACACAACTTGTCCCGAATGCGGTGCAAAAGCAACTCGTGAAACTGACACGTTTGATACTTTCATGGAATCATCCTGGTATTACGCACGTTACTGCTGCAAAGATCAAAACGCAAAAATACTGGATGAACGCGCAAATTACTGGCTTCCCGTTGACCAATACATTGGCGGAATTGAGCACGCTATTTTACATCTTCTTTATGCGCGTTTTATTTTTAAAGTAATGCGCGATGAAAAATTAGTTACAAGCGATGAACCATTTACTAATCTCCTAACGCAAGGAATGGTTTTGAAAGACGGCGCGAAAATGTCAAAATCCAAAGGTAATGTGGTGTCGCCGGAAGGCCTGATCGAAAAATTCGGCGCAGATACAGTAAGGTTATTTATTATTTTTGCTTCGCCTCCGGAACAATCGCTTGAGTGGTCAGACAGTGGAGTAGAAGGGGCATATCGCTTTTTGAAAAAGTTGTACGCATTTGCTTTGGCTACTCAGGAAATATTGCAGAAAGCAAACAAGAAACAAAGCGCTGGTGGTTTTCACAATGAGGATTATTCGGATGCGCAAAAAGAATTGCGCAAGCAAATTTACAGTATTTTAAAGCAGGCAACCTTAGACATGAAGCGATTGCAATTTAATACGGTTGTATCTGCTGCCATGAAATTGCTCAATTTACTGCAAGGAATTGAAGTAAAAATGGCGAATAACGCAAACATTATTTTTGAAGGGTATAACATTTTGCTGCGCATTTTAACGCCTGTCGTACCGCATCTTTGCCATTATCTTTGGCAGGAAACAGGATTTTCCGGCGAAGTAATTGATGCGATTTGGCCGGAAGTTGATGAAAACGCTTTGATAATAGGCATCGTTGACATGGTAGTGCAAATAAATGGCAAATATCGCGCAAAAATCAGTGTGCCAACAAATGCCAGTGATTCAATGATCGAAAAAATCGCGCTAAACAATGCAAACGTACAAAAGATATTGGGTAATGAATCCTTTAAAAAAATAATTATTATTCCAAATAAAATAATCAATATCGTTGTTTAAGAAATTTTATTGATTTTTCGTAAGTATTTGATTATACTGCATTTTTTTATTACATGTTTTTATTCATTTTCGTTTAAAAAAACGCAGGCTAAAGCCTGCGGCTACCAAATCAAAAAACAGAAAATACGAATTGTTCAACAACATATTAGAGAGATCAATACAGAAAAATTTCTATATCAAGGCGTTTTTCCGCCAACTGGTGTATGGTTTAGTTCAGGTTCAGCCTCTTTCAAGCACTTGGAGAATAGCTCTTGGCTTTCAGTTGGAACTTTTATACTGAACTTACAACCTCGTGTTTGAGCACATGCCATCATACCGGCAAGCTTTTTAACTATATCATCTCTCATTGGTAATACAGGCATAGAACTAGAAAATTCTAAAGAAAGCGAACATTTTGGATTCCATGCGATAGCATCAAGACAAGGAAATAAGAACTCTCTAGGCAAATCACAAGGAAGAATTAAGTGCTGTAAACTAGAATGCTCGCCTCCTAAAAGCCTAGCAAACATGGTTGAAACATCTTCTGCTTGCCAATCACAATCTAAACAAATATACGAAAGATTTAAATGAGTAACCCTACTACTCGACAAAGCTTCTAAAATATATTTCAGCTGGGCAATTTTAGTAAATTTGCAGGAATTAAGATTCAAATTATCTATTTGACAATGTTCATTTAATAAACATCCGGCAAGTGCTTGTGCACTCGCGTCACTAAAAACACCCCTAACAAAAACTAAGCTGGTTACCGACTGATGGGGATTGCGCCGCAAGGCATCAAAAAATATCTGATCCAAATCATGGTACATATTGTCCAGTGAGATACCAGAATGCACTAAATGTAAACAAACAAGTTTATCGCATCTATGACTAGCTAAAAAATCCGGCCAAATTCTTTTTTCTGGTGCTATCTTGTCTAAATCTAAATATAAAAAATAGGAATTCGCCGCAGGAAGGCTGAGAGAAACTACATTGTAATCCTCAGGCTTCGCATCAGAAGTCAAACGCTTGGAAAAGAACCTAGACAGTAAAGGTTGTGTTTCTTCTGACCCATAAGGATGAGGACTCCACCGCAAAGGAAAACGAAAGTAGATAGACCATAAAAGATTTGTGGGCTCTGACTTGTCAAGCCGTGCTTGAAAATAAGAAATAAATGAAACAGGAAGATATGAAAGTACCTCTCCGCATATTCCAAGCTTAAACAGATCTTTATTAGGGGTAGCTTTTAATATGTGCCGTTGCAATATGCGACCAATCAAAGCAACCAAAGGAGCATATGTTGGATTTTTATATTCATCTCCTTTTTTATCTAGCATTAATAGAGTTTTCGCTATTGGAACCGCTAAGTTATACACACGCTCAGAAAATTCATTTTTTATTACCTCCAACCACAATAGATTTCGCGAAGGAATGTCGTTATTCAAAATAATGTTTTTCCATTGCCTTGCTACCAACGCTGCCAACGAAAGATCATGAACAGATAGTTCTGCGAAAATTTTACTTAATACATCTATAGGAACGCCCCCGGTATCAGGTGTATTTGCTACACCAATGAATTGCTCTGAATTATTATCGTTGACCGCCATAATTTTAAAATAGATATAGTTGTTATTAGTACTCGAAATATTACTATCAATGCCTGGAAAATTCTATCGTAATATTAAGAGAAGCTTATGTGATCTGATATGCTAATTAGTAAAACTCGCAGATAATGTCATCTTCGTGGGAATAAAAATAAAAATTTAAAGAACCAAATCCAAATTTAAACTTTTACAAGATAGTACATTTACTACCATTACTACCATTGAGTAAGTAAGAGAACCACATCTCCAATCGTTCAGTCTCAGTAAAATAGCCATCAAGCGACAACAACGACGACGACACTTGGCTCGCTTCTGGTAAAAATTTTACATCAATCATACGACCTTGTGATTGTGCGACAAACTTTAATTCGGCAAGCATTCTAATGACTTCTTCATCTATTTGATAATTTTCCCCGCAATTAGATATCTCTAAACAAGAAAGAGGACATTTCGGATTTTTAATAATAGCCTCAAGGTAGTGCATTATGAATTCTTTAGGAATATAACCGGGAAGAGCTAAACGCTGCAAATGAAACTGCTCGCCACTCAGATACTCAGTAGCTGCAATTATTGTTTCACGCGATACTTCCACGTGCTGAAATTTAACACCGGAAAGATCTAGGTTTTTAATTAAATTATTTTTGTTCTCTGATAAAGCTTTAAAAATCACTGCAAGTCGAGAGAAATCTTGAAAACTGGTGCCAGCAAGAATCAAGCTTTGCAAGGAAGATTGTTTCCATAAATATCTAGCAATCTCATTTACATCGGATAAAAAAAGACTGTCAATAATAGCTAATTCTTCGAGTGGATGATTACGGTTCTCTGACAGCGCCTCAAAAATACAGGCATGCTGATCAGCGAAATGGCATTGACTAAAAACTAATGTATCTAACAAACAATGTTCGCTTTTCAGAAACAGAGCTAACTCTTTTTCATGAGCAAGAATATCATCTCTGCAATTTATAGTAATTTGGCTAAGATGTTTATGAGTTTGCGAATTGGGTAGTAATGCTCTTCCAAATACATCACAATTATTAGCATAATCAATATATAGACTAGTCAAACTATTAGGATGACAATCGGCTAAAAAATCAACCGCTCGTTTATTATCATCACTAGCACCCGGTATCGTTAAGTAAAAATATAAAAAATAAGCAGAGGAAAGAGAACAAAGCAATTCGCCAAGACCAACGCTGATATATTTACTTGAGTCACAACCATTCCGATTCAGACGTTGATTATGCACTCTATCTAATATTATTTTCCTAAAACTTCCCGGAAGAGATTTTAGCATATCATTAAATCTTAAATCTTTGGAATAATCATCAATATCCACAAAAAGAGAGCGATGCTCTTGATAATTAAAGGAAAAAAAACGACAAAAATGACCAACCAGCGGAGCAAAAAATGGATTTTTATTTGCATCTTCTTCCGGAGCAATGAGTAAAAATGTTTTAGCTAAAGCTACACTATCATTGAATATGTATCTAGGAAACTCTCTTCTTAGAGCGTCTAGCAATAGGCGGCGATCTTTTATAGTTGCTACCCACTGACGACATACTAATTGAGCAGTTGAAAGGTTTTGCGATGGTAGAAACCCTAAGGTTGTTTGTAATAAATCTACATTAGTTAAAACCTGAGACTGAGGAGTAGGTGGATTGGTGTCGCGATCATTAACGGCCATAATGTTATTTTGGTCTGATTATTATTTATTTAACCTCAACTCGACATAAGGGATATGTAATATGTTGAAATAATTGATAAAAAAATCGGCGAGAGTAGAATTTACCTAATTTAAACGGTTTATTTTTCAAAAGGAGGTAAAAATGCTCGCGCCGATAGTGGAAATTTTCTGTGAAATTGATGATTTTTGCAAATGTTTTTTTCAAAATCAGAAAAATAAAATTTTACCAAATCCAAATCGCCAAAGGAATAGAGAATGCCAAATGAGTATAAGTGAAATTATGACAATAGTAATTTTATTTCACTTAAGCCATTATAGAACTTTTAAAGACTTTTATAATGAATGCTTTTTAACGGCGATGCAAAAATATTTTCCTAAATTTGTGAGTTATAACCGTTTTGTAGAACTGCAGGCAAGTGTTATTGTTCCGCTTATAGTTTATCTTTTAGCTCGTAAAGGAGAAGAAACAGATTTATATTTTGTTGATTCAACGCCAATAAAAGTATGTAATAATCGACGTATTCGCGGTAATAAGGTGTTTAAAGGTTTAGCTGAAAGAGGCAAGCACTCAATGGGTTGGTTTTTTGGTTTTAAATTGCATCTGGTAATAAATCATAAAGGCGAATTAGTAAGCTTTTGTTTTACTAAGGGTAATGTTGACGATCGTCAGGTTTTAGAAAAATTATTAAAAAATTTACACGGTATTGTGGCTGGCGATAAAGGCTATATTTCTAAAGAAAAGGCTGAAAAACTAGATGCCCACGGATTAAAATTAATAACTCGAGTGAAAAAAAACATGAAGGAAAAAACATTAACACTTTTTGAAAAATTTTTCTTGTCAAAACGAGGTATTATAGAAACTGTCATTGACCAACTAAAATCTATTTGCCAAATTGAACATACTCGTCACCGCAGCCCTTTTAATTTTATGAGCAATTTACTTGCTGCTCTTGCTGCTTATATTTTGAGACCAAGAAAACCTTCTTTAAAATTTGATTTAAACAACAAATCAAGCCTCGTTCTTATGTCGAACTGAGGTTA
>PLMI01000146.1 GCA_003142435.1 Coxiellaceae bacterium
CAGGCTTTAGCCTGCGTAGAATTGTAATTGAAAAACGCAGGCTAAAGCCTGCGGCTACCGAATCAAAAAAACAGAAAATACGAATTATTCAACAACACCTTTTGTATTTACATGACATTTTATGTCCTTACTTGTTTTTAAAAGGTTATCCATATGGATCTAAAAAAAATTAAACAATTAACAGATTTTGTCTTACAAAGTGGCGTTACTGAAATTGAAATTGAAGAAGAAGGCAAAGAAGGCAAAGTAAAAATTAGAGTTAACAACTCTAAATCAGTGCAAATTGCTGCTTCTCCTTTGATCCAATCGCCAGCTCATGTTTCCGAAACTTTGCCGCAACATGGGACCCCTCAGGAAAAAGCAGAATCTCAAAAACAAACAGCCAATGTTGCGAAACATACCGTAAATTCACCAATGGTTGGAACCGTTTATTTTTCAGCAAGTCCGGGAGCCAAACATTTTGTTGAAATAGGGCAGCAGGTTAAAATTGGCGACACATTATGCCTTATTGAAGCCATGAAAATGTTTAATCGGATTGAAGCCGACAAAAATGGCGTTGTCTCAGCTAAGCTTGTGGAAAACGGACAACCGGTCGAATATGGACAACAATTATTTGTCATTGAGTAACGACAATTTTATAAATTACACCCTATGTTAAAAAAGGTCCTAATTGCTAATCGTGGTGAAATTGCATTGCGAGTTCAAAGAGCTTGTCATGAACTTGGAATAAAAACTGTTGCTGTTTACTCAAACGCCGATCGCGAATTGATGCATGTGCAGCTGGCCGATGAAGCAGTTTGCATTGGACCTGCAAGTTCAATAGAAAGTTATTTAAACATTCCCGCTGTTTTAAGCGCCGCAGAAATTACTGGCGCTGATGCTATTCATCCAGGGTACGGATTTCTTGCTGAAAATGCTGATTTTGTCGAACAAGTAGAAAAAAGTGGCTTTACTTTTATTGGTCCTGATGCTGAAACTATTCGCACCATGGGCGATAAAATTTCTGCGATAAAAGCTATGCGTGCTGCAGGCATTCCCTGCGTTCCAGGATCGGATGGGCCTTTAAGCAAAAATGATCACGAAAATTTTGTGCTGGCCGAGAAAATAGGCTATCCAATAATCATCAAGGCAGCAGCCGGCGGCGGCGGACGCGGGATGCGTGTAGTTTATAATGAAAATGAATTGCCGAGCTCAATTTCCATGACTCGCGCCGAGGCAAATGGGGCTTTTGGTGATGCAACTATTTACATGGAAAAATATTTGCAAAACCCAAGGCACATTGAGATTCAAATTTTGGGTGACGGTAAAGGAAATGCCGTTCATTTAGGCGAAAGAGATTGTTCAATTCAAAGACGCCACCAAAAAATTTTAGAGGAAGCTCCAGCACTTGGTATCAGTAAAGAGTTACGCGACAAAATAGGTGGTTCGTGTGTTACTGCTTGCAAAAAATTAAAATATCGAGGCGCTGGAACTTTTGAGTTCTTATATGAAAATGGCGAGTTTTATTTTATTGAAATGAACACGCGTATTCAGGTTGAACATCCGATTACGGAAATGATTACGGGAGTTGATATTGTAAAACAGCAATTATTTATTGCATCGGGAAAACCTTTTAAATTACGCCAATCAGATATAAACATCAAAGGGCATGCTATGGAATGCCGTATTAACGCCGAGGATCCAAAAAATTATATGCCGTGCCCTGGCAAAATTACCGTGTTTCATGCGCCTGGCGGCCCAGGAATTAGAATCGATTCACACATTTACCAAAGCTATACTGTCCCGCAATATTATGATTCTTTGCTTGCCAAGATAATAAGTTACGGTGAAACGCGTGAGATCGCAATAGCGAAGATGCAAAATGCCTTAAAAGAGATAGTGATTGACGGGATTAAAACTAATATTTCCTTGCATCAGCGCATTTTAGAACAAGAAGATTTTCGTCGCGGAAAAACGAGCATTCATTNNGCTTCGTCTTTCAAAGTATGCTTTGTTGCGTCTTTTGCTTGCTACCCGTCTGCAGTTCGCTGTGTTCCCTCACTACGGGCACTTTGTCAACTTCCCTTTCTAATTTTTTTGGGTTATTTACTAAAAGTAAATGTAATCCCTTTTCAATTTAAGTAGCATTAAGAGGGAGGAACAGCACTAGCAATTGGCGGTGATGCAGCTGGCGTACCTGTTCCATCAGGTAGCACAGAAACAGAACAAGGATCAGCACTTAAAGTTGACATTTCAGTTGTTGCCGGTTTAGCTGGTGGTTGCTGTAAACCTCCTTTTGCAAATAATGATAGTAGAACAGGATAATAACTAGACGTTTCAGTTGGCGTTTCAGTTGATGGTGGCGGTGAACCTGTTCTATCTGATAGAACAGAACAAGGATGAGCAGTTGACTGTTCATCTGCCGGTTCAGTTGGTAGTTGCCGTGAACCTGTTCTATCTGATGGTGGATCAAAAAAAGGATTACCAGTTGGCGATTCATCTGGCGGTTTAGTTGGTAAAGGAGGAGCAGTTGGCGGTTCAGCTGGCGTTTCAGTTGGTAGTTGCTGTGAACCTTCTCTATTTATTGAACTCCCCGCTGCAGCTTCTTCAGCGCTGGAAAGTCTTTCATAAGCATACTTAGGCGATTTTTTACAACAACATTTAGCTGCAAAAATACTAATTCCAACAACAGCGCTTACGAAAAAAACGCTACCTGCTAAGGCCCACATAATTGACTCTAATGGAACACCGTCAGCGTTGTTATAACTAGAAGCATCGAAAGCCGAAGAACTACTGAAAAAAGAAAAAGAATGCATAATATCACCTAATATATTTAACCACAACTTGACATAAGAATTAGCTAACACATTGAAACAATTGAAAAAAAGAACTAGTGATGGTAGAATTTATCTAATTTATAGCCGATAAAGACAATTTTATAGGAAATTGATGATTTTTGCAAAT
>PLMI01000113.1 GCA_003142435.1 Coxiellaceae bacterium
ATCTCCCTTTACCCAGGCCTTCGCAAAAACCGCTACGACCTGGGCTATTGCAATTAAGCTACTTCGTAGCTTTTATTTGTGTCACAAAAAACGTGACTGTTTATTTTTTAATTTACTTCAATATGGCAGCCTTTAATTTATCTCACCAAACCTCTGGATAAATATCACATAATAATCTATCATTTCTGTTAATTATTTAATTTAATCATTCATTTCCCGTATTTTAATTTTAGGAGTAATTTGCTATGGGTTTTCTCAAAGATAAACGCGCTCTGATCGTTGGCGTTCTCAACGATCGTTCAATAGCTTATGGAATTGCGGAAAGCATGCATCGCGAAGGCGCTAAACTTGCTTTTACCTATCAAAATGACAGATTCAAAGAAAGACTTGCGGACATTGCTGCCAAGTTCGATTCTAACCTTACTTTTCCTTGCGATTTAGCCTCAGATGAAGAAATTGCCAATTTATTTCGCGAGTTAGGTAAACAATGGGATGGTTTAGATATAATTGTACATTCAGCTGCTTTTACGCCGCGTGAGCAACTTGAGGGCGATTACCTGGATTGTGTAACGCGCGAAGGGTTTAAAATTGCGCACGATATTAGCAGTTATAGCTTTGCCGCTTTGGCAAAAGCAGCACGCCCATTGATGAAAGGTCGAAATGGTGCGCTGTTAACGGTAACTTATCTTGGATCGGTGAGGCTTGTTGAAAATTACAATGTGATGGGATTGGCAAAAGCGAGCCTTGAAGCCAATGTTCGTTACCTTGCGGGAAGCCTTGGCAAAGATGGCATTAGAGTAAACGCCGTTTCGGCAGGTCCAATAAGAACTTTGGCGGCATCAGCTGTTAAAGATTTGCGCAAGCTGCTCGATTTAACTGAGAAAGTTGCGCCATTGCATCGCAACGTGACTACCAAAGAAGTTGGCAATGCAGCGGCATTTTTGTGTTCTGATTTAGCATCTGGAATTACGGGGGATGTTTTATATGTTGACGCTGGTTTTAACATAGTTGCGATTCCTGTTATTATGGGATAGTAATTTTTTCGAGGAAATGCCCTATTTTGAGCCCTTTTTCGACGAAAAATCATCTTAAAATAGAGCGTTTATGGATAGTTGAACCTATCCAGTTCTTTTCAGCTATTATTTTGGAGAACAATACCACGAAAAACTGGTAAATGGAGATCATTTATGACAAAGAAAAAGATGTCTTTTTGGCAGATGTTCAATTTGAATTTTGGTTTTTTGGGAATTCAGTTTGGTTGGGCATTGCAAATGGCAAATATGAGCGGTATTTACAAGTTTTTAGGCGCGGATAACGCTAATATGGGCTATCTTTGGTTAGCGGCCCCCCTAAGCGGTATGCTAATCCAGCCGATTTTAGGACAAATCAGCGATAAAACCTGGACGCGAATTGGACGCCGCCGCCCATATATTTTACTTGGTGCAGGCTTATCGACACTTGCTCTTATTCTGATGCCAAATTCAACATCTCTTTGGTTTGCGGCAATTTTGCTGTGGGTTTTAGATGGCAGCTTAAACATTGCAATGCAGCCGTACCGAGCGTTGGTTGCAGACGTTGCACCAAAAAGCCAACATACAATTTGTTATACAGTGCAAACGTGTTTGGTTGGTGTCGGTTCAACTTTAGCTTATGTTTTACCGTGGGTGTTTATTCACGTATTTAACATTAGCGCCTCGAGCACAGGATTAGGAGTCCCTCTTAGTTTGAAGTTGTCATTTTACATAGGCGCAGTTGTATTCTTTTTTACAAATATCTGGACAGTTTTTACTTCGCAGGAATATCCTCCGGATGAATCTGAACTTTGCGCCGGAAAAAAGAAATACAGTTGCCTTACGAATGCTCTTTCTGATAATGCAAAAAGCATGTGGCATGATTTTAGAAAAATGCCTAAAATCATGCGGGAAATTTTTGTCGTACAATTTTTCACTTGGGTCGGATTATTTTGTGTATTTTTATACTTAGGAATAGCTATTGCGCAAAATATTTTTGGTTTACCGGCCGGGGCAGATTTGACGAAAACGCCGGCATTAAGATCAACATTGGAACAGGGCATTGCTTTAGGCGGCATATGTTCTGCTATTTATACTTTTGTAAGCATTATTTATTCAGCCTTGATTCCAAAGTTATCGGATAAGATAACGCGTAAAAATACTCACGCGATATCTTTATTTTTAGGNNGTGCGGTCGGTTTGTTAATTTGCGTTTATGCCACACGTGATTATCATTTGTTTATTGGCATGATTGGTTTGGGAGCGGCATGGGCAAGTATTGTTACTGTGCCGTATGCAATTTTGGCTGGAAGCTTGCCGAAGCAGAAAATGGGTTTATACATGGGTTTGATTAATATTGCGATTTGCATTCCGGAAATACTTGCCGCGTTGACGTTTGGCGTCATTGTTGGCAGGTTTTTCCATGACCATGCGATGACGGTGATTTTAATGGGTGCTGTTATGTTTATGTTGGCTGCGATAAGCACAGTATTCGTTCATGATATTGAGATTTAGGATTTTATGACTAAGATTATTTTTATAACAGGCGGTGTAGTTTCTTCATTAGGTAAGGGCATAACGTCCGCTTCTTTAGGTGCGCTTTTAGAAGCAAGAAAGCTCAAAGTGGCGCTGATGAAACTTGATCCTTACATAAATGTTGATCCGGGAACGATGAGTCCTTTTCAACACGGTGAAGTTTTTGTAACGGAAGACGGCGCAGAAACTGACCTTGATTTAGGCCATTATGAAAGGTTTGTGCGCACTAAAATGACGCAAAAAAACAACCTCACCTCGGGGCGCGTTTATGCTGAAGTAATTCGCAAAGAGCGTCGCGGTGATTACTTAGGAGCTACAGTTCAGGTTATTCCACACATTACCGATGAAATTAAAAGTAGAATTTTGCAGACAACTCAAGGATTCGATATCACATTGGTTGAAATTGGCGGAACCGTTGGTGACATCGAATCGCTGCCTTTTCTGGAAGCAATAAGACAGCTGCGCATGGAGCTTGGATCACAAAATACTTTGTTTATTCACTTAACGTTGATTCCATATATAAAAGCGGCTCACGAGATAAAAACTAAACCAACTCAGCATTCAACAAAGGAATTGCGTTCTATTGGTATTCAAGCGGATATTTTGATTTGCCGTTCAGAAAATCAAATATCAGATTTTGCGCGAGAAAAAATCGCTTTATTTACTAACGTTGAGCAGCGCGCCGTAATTTCTCTGCCGGATGTTAAGAATATTTACGCCATTCCTTTACTTTTAAAAGAGCAGGGAATTGACAAGTTGTTAGTAGAGAAAATCGGCCTGCCTGAAGCTAAAACAGATTTATCAGAGTGGCAAAAAATAGTTGATATTGAAAATGGTTTTACCAAAGAAGTCGGCATTGCCATGGTTGGTAAATATGTTGATTTAATCGATGCATATAAGTCAATCAACGAGGCCTTGCGCCATGCTGGTATTCACACAAATGTAAAAGTAAAAATAACTTATGTCGATTCTGAAGAAGTTGAAGTAAAAGGCGTGAAATTATTAGAAGGTTTTGATGCTATTTTAGTTCCCGGCGGATTTGGCAAAAGAGGCGTTGAGGGCATGATTATTGCTGCTCAATATGCGCGGGAAAACAATATTCCCTATTTGGGAATTTGCATGGGAATGCAAATTGCTGTCGTCGAATTTGCAAGACATGTAGTAAATTTAAGGGGAGCAAATAGCACAGAATTTGACGCCAGCACCAAGTATCCAGTTATCGCTTTGGTTACCGAATGGATGACGTCTAGCGGCACACTAGAAAAACGCTCTGCAAATTCTGATCTCGGTGGCACTATGCGTTTGGGGGCCCACGAATGTTATATGGAAAAAGGCACAAAATCGCGCGCCATTTACGGCAAAGATGTAATCGTGGAGCGCTTTAGGCATCGCTATGAAGTGAATGGCAATTACGTTAAAGAACTAAGTTTATCGGGCCTCGTCATGTCGAGTTATTCCAAAGACGGCAAATTGGTTGAGATGATTGAGTTACCTAATCATCCATGGTTTATTGGCTGCCAGTTTCACCCGGAATTTACTTCTACTCCTCGCGATGGGCACCTACTTTTCACGAGCTTTGTTGAAGCCGCGAAAAGAAAGGCTAATAAATAAAGAAATTTTTGTGAGTACAAAAAACGTAATTGATTTTGCAACTTATGTGAGTTTCGCCAAGTTATTTGACGAAATGGCTCGCCCTCATCCTTCGGGCTGCGCTTTACTTTCATCAAATAACTTGAGCTCATTCACACGTTGCAAAATCCGTGCCACAAAACAAATATGTTAAAATGCAATTTTATTGATTTTTCAATAACATCGTAGCGAAAATTTAATTTTTGTACTGTACGAAGTAGATATATTCCTCGCAAATAGGTCTCTGGGTTGATACAAATAGACCCGAGCAGTTTGGAATTTACGCTAGGCGGCGAGGAGAGAGCGACAGGAGTGTATATTTACATACATGACTGTCGCGAACGACGAAGCCAACAACGCGTAAAACCAAAATGCGAAGGGTATATAAAAAATATGTCAGACACTACTGAGAAAATTAGCTCTTGTAAAAATACTGATTTTTTTAAACAGACCATATACGATGAACATCCGGTTTACGTAAATCAGCTGCCGCCTTGCAACAATGCCTGCCCTGCCGGAGAAAACATCCAAGAATGGCTTTCACTTACCCAATCAGGCAAATTCCAAAAAGCCTATGAAGCTCTCATTCGCAATAATCCATTCCCTGCAATCCATGGCAGAGTTTGTTATCACCCTTGCGAAGACAACTGCAATAGACGCTCTTTTGATTCGACTATAAATATTCACGCAATAGAACGATTTTTAGGTGACAGCGCCATCAAAGAAAACTGGGAAATTCCTTTGCAAAATAGCAATACAGGGAAAAAAGTATTAATCGTTGGCGCGGGCCCTGCTGGATTATCTGCAGCATATCACTTACGCCGTTTAGGTCATGAAGTAACAATTTACGAAGCATTGCCGAAAGCCGGCGGCATGATGTACGTTGGCATCCCTAATTACAGATTGCCTGAAAATATTTTAGATGCTGAAATTAACCGCATTTTATCTCTTGGCATTAAAATTGAATATAACAGCAGAGTTACTGACGTTCTTGCTGAAAAAGATCGCGGCTATTTTGATGCTGTATTTTTAGGAATTGGCGCACATAAAGGCAAAACAGTAGACGTAATTACAGAAAATCCCTGTCCAATTTTAGATGCAGTCAAATTTTTACATGCTGTAAAAACTAAAACCTTACCTAAAATCGAAAGCGACATCGTAGTATTCGGCGGTAGCAATTCAGCAATGGACGTCGCAAGATCTGCAATTCGCCTTGGCATCAAAAACGTTACTGTTGCTTATCATAGAAGCCGTGCGCGCATGGCAGCTTTTGATTTTGAAGTTGAAGAAGCACTCGAAGAAGGAGTCAATCTTAAAGTTTTGCGATCTTTAAATAAAATAAACAGCGATGCAGTTACTTTAAACGTTGTAGAACTTGATGATAAAGGCAATCCACAACCAACAGGTGAAAAAGAAAAAATCAAAGCAAATATGTTTGTGTTTGCATTAGGACAAAATCCAGAAACAGATTTTCTAAAAAATATTCCTGGAATTAATTTTAAAAATAATGGTTGCGTTTTAGTAGATGAGCAAATGATGACGGGAGCTTCTGGAATTTTTGCCGGCGGCGACATGCTTCCTTTTGATCAGAGCGTTACCACCGCCGTAGGCCACGGCAAAAAAGCTGCCTGCGCAATTGATGCATATTTAAACAATACGACTTACAAAAAACCAAAAAAACATGACATTATATATTTTGAAAATATGGATTTATGGTTTCATGAAACCACGCCAAAAATACAACAATCTATATTAAATGCCGAAGAAAGAAGCAAATCTTTTGCTGAAGTTGTAAATGGATTTTCAAAACAAAACGCGCAATATGAAGCAAACCGCTGCTTTTCTTGCGGTAATTGTTTTGAATGCGACGGCTGTTATGGTGTTTGCCCTGAAAAAGCTATCACAAAACTAGGAGCGGGCAAACGTTACTGCTTCGACCGTGATTTATGCACTGGCTGCGGAGCTTGTGCTCGCGAATGTCCGTGTTCGGCGATCGTAATGAAACCTGATGAAGAAAAAGAATAAATTCAATGTTTGCATGATGTTCCTATTTTTTGATCGTTTACTCTTCTAATTGCAGCGCCCTCACTATGCGCTTTTTTAGCGAATAAGTTTGTATGCTGCGCAACTAATTCTGCATAGCTTTGACTATTGCTTTTAAGTAAAGCAGCATAAATATCTCGTGCATTATGATTATCTCTTACAGCTAATCCG
>PLMI01000068.1 GCA_003142435.1 Coxiellaceae bacterium
GTTATTCAGGTACGACTACGTATATTTGAAAAATGATAAATACGCTAACATGGTTTCAGTTCTTACAAGAAATCTTCAGTCTAATGTCTGTATGTTTAAACATCCTCTTGTTGGATTGGAAGATATTTTTATTACAATCATTCCAAGCCTCATGGAAGGGGATGAAAGATTAAATCCTTTAGAAGCATTTGAAATTGCTAGTGGCATATGGGGACATCAAAGTGAATATTATTATGACCAAGCCATTCCTACAGACCGAGTATATAAATTCGTAAATGCTTTAGCAGTAATAATTAGGTCAACTCAAAATAAAAATTCTTGCTATTTAGTGCATAGTTTCATGGAGTACCTTTGTCACTATCAACAAAAATATGGCAATTTACCAGCACAACCACTAATTCCCTTCTTGAGGGCAACTTCTGAAATATTTTTTTCAACAACTGTAGTACGTTTTTCTTTCGAGAAATCAGAGCTTGTGGGAAAAATGCTACAATTTTGCCTAAACGAAACGCGAAGAGAACTAAAAATTTCGACAAGAATAAGTGAACCCAGAAAATGGGTTATATCGAAAGGAATCGATACTCGTAAGACCTTACTGGATTTGGAGAATTTTCTTGAAAGCAGCATATTACTGTTGGTAATCAGAGATGAATTTAAAAACTCGCGGGAAGTGTTACGCTGTATGCTATCCCCTCCTGAACCTTCCGCTGCTTTGATTCTTTCAAAAGGAGCTAGCAAAGAAACTAAGGAACAAGTAGCTACTACTAGTTCTCAACCTAAACCCAGCGCTCCCTCTATTTTAGATCATTTTGAAGACTCCGTTTTTTCGGCTGCCTCACAAACTCCAACCGCTCAAATAGTCTCTCAAGTGGCAGAATCTCAACCTATACCAAGCACCCCTCAATTTTCAGAATATTCAGTTGTTAAAGCTGCGGCAACAGAACTTACATATCAACCTAAACCGAGCGCTCCCCTTATTTCGGAAATAACAACTTCATCACCATTATTTCAGGGTACTGTTTGCCCAGGAACCCTTTTTGCAAGTGCCAATAAGAATAGTGTTAATGCTACCGCTGAGGATAAGAAAGTTGCATCAAAACCACTCTGCGCTTATCCGCATTTGAAAGAAGATGATTTACGGAAAATAAGCATTGAAGAACTAATATCAGGGCTGGAAAATTTAGGTATAAGTGAATCTGAATTGAGTAAAGAATTAGAAAAGCAATATCCTGGATTGAATTTTGTCTGTCCCTTAACAACTAGCCTTCTAAAAGAACCAATGTTAGCGGATGATAATTTTAATTATGAAAAGGTAGACTTGGAAAATTATATTAAATTTTGCAATGACAATCATATACCATTAGTTAGCCCTATGACAAAACAACCTATGGCAAATTCTACGATGCTAAATGGGCAACTTCAAAGAATAATTAGAGGATTTTTGTGTTCTAAAATCTTGTTAAAGCAAACAGAATTAGAGGAAAAGGCAAGTTCTATTCAATCCTCACACAAATAGGAATTTACAAATTATCCCAATTTACTTCTAATAATTTTTAACGATTAAGCAATTGAATTTCCAGAAAATGTATTACTCTATCCACTGCGACAACATCTCAAATGCGCTGTAATTTGTCATGTCTACTTTAAGAGGAGTAATTGATACTTTATTATTTTTTACGGCGTGAAAATCAGTACCTGGACCAGCATCGGCTGCTTCACCTTCAGCTCCCACCCAATAAACTGGCTTTCCTCTTGGATCTAAAGATTGAACCGTATTTTCAGAGACATGGACGCTGCCGCAACGAGTGATTTCACTCCCTTTTACATCCTCTAATTTAACATCAGGAACATTCACGTTTAAAATAGTTGCCGCAGGTAATGGATTAGCTTTCAATTTTTCTACCAATTGGCGTGCCACAATAGCTGCAGTAAGGAAGTTAACTTGAATATTGTCACGAGCTAAAGAAACCGCAAGTGATGGCATTCCTAATATTCGGCCCTCGGTCGCTGCTGCGACAGTGCCAGAATAAATAACATCATCGCCTAAATTTGCGCCATGATTAATGCCTGAAACAACCATATCAAACTTTTTATCAAACAAACCGCGCAAAGCTAAATGCACACAATCAGTGGGAGTTCCACTGACACTTGTATAACCATTGGCGAGCTTTTGTAGTCTCACTGGCACGGAAATTGTCAAAGAATTGCTAGCACCGCTTCTATTTCTATCAGGAGCGATCACAACCACTTCTGCAACTTTACTTAANNATCATTAGAAACTAAAATTCGCATTTTTTTATCATTTACCATTATTTTATTAAATTATTTAACCTATTCTTTTTCTTTTCGTGTTTTCTCTTGCATCGCCATTGCTTGCTGAATGTCAACAGAAACTACTCGAGAAACACCGGGTTCTTGCATTGTAACGCCATTTAGCTGTTCAGCCATTTCTAGAGCAAGTTTATTGTGGCTAATGAACACTAATTGAATCGACTCTGACATTTCTTTTACCAAGTTGCAGAAACGTACAATATTTACGTCATCTAGCGGAGCATCAACTTCATCCAGTAAACAAAATGGTGCTGGATTTAATTGGAAAATAGCAAAAATCAAAGCAATAGCAGTAAGAGCCTTCTCCCCACCGGAAAGAAGATGTATTGTAGAATTTCTCTTTCCTGGAGGTTGCGCGAAAATCACGACACCTGAATCTAAAATGTTATTGTCAGTCAACTCAATATAGGCATTGCCTCCTTTAAAAATTTTGGGGAAATTTTCCTGAAATAGCTTATTGACTTGATTAAATGTCTCTTGAAATTTAATTTTAGTATCGTTGTCAATTTTTAAAATTGCATTTTCCAAGGTTTCTAAAGCTTGTACTAAATCTTGATTCTGTGCGTCAAGATATTCTTTTCGTTTTTTATTTTCTTCATATTCTTCAATCGCTGCGAGATTAATTGCTCCTAAGTTATCAATTTTCTT
>PLMI01000129.1 GCA_003142435.1 Coxiellaceae bacterium
CCTTATGTCGAGTTGAGGTTAAGTAATACTCTAGACTGGCAAATTTGTTACGAAAGCTTTTTATGCAAAAAGTTAAATACCAAAATATATAGCCATAGACTAAAAGACTATATATGATAAAAGATAATTCAGGTGGTTGTATTTTCAAAAAAGGATATATGATCAAATATGCGAGTGGTGGATATATACCAAATCGACCAGCGTATGGATTAAAATAACCATAAACATCAAAAAAATCCCAAAAGAAACCATTACCATTTGGCATATTAATATTCATAGGCATAAAAGTAGCATTGATACCTAAGTGATGTAGATACACATCAAAAAAAACCATGCAAATAAGGCCAGTTAAAACCACAAAAGCCATAAATCTTAGTTGTTGCGCAGAAGGCATCCGTATTCTCCTCAGTAAATGTTTTTTACTATGAATAGCGGCTTACCTTTAATTGCCTCATATATTCGCCACAAATATTCGCCTATCACCCCTAACATAGTCATGATCATTCCAGAAATAATTAATAAGATCATGACAATTGGCGTATATCCTTTGACAGGAGTTCCATAAAAGTAATTTATGAAAACAGCTAACGCCAAAATAAATCCTAAAAGAGATACCATGATTCCTAACAATGACATCAGCCTTATTGGCCAATAGGAAGTGCTGATGATTCCATCTATGGAATAAGTAATTTTTTTGCGCAGCGGCCATTGCGATTTGCCAAATTCTCTTTTTAACCTTCGATATTCAACAAAACATGGCTCATATCCGAACCATAAGATATTGCCTTGCAAAAAAGAGCTTTTATGGTCTAATTGCAAAAGCTCTTTATATACAACCTTATCCAATAAGAAAATATCAAACCCGCCTTTGGGCATGTTTTTAACACTTTGCTTTATCAACGCATAAAACAGCTTAGACACTAGTTTTGCTGCTAATTTGTCTTCTCTGCCAATGCGTTTACCTAAAACTACTTTGCAGCCCTCATCCCATTTCGCGATCATCTGTATAATTAATTCTACAGGTTCCTGCAAATCTGCAGACATTGTGATAAACGCGTCTCCAGAGGCTAATTTCATTCCGGCTATTACTGCTGCTAATTGCCCAAAGTTTCTAGTGAAATCTACAACTTTTACTTTATTGCTATTTGCCTGTTTTAGTTCTAGAAGTTTTTGTAAAGAACCATCATCTGAGCCATCATTGACAAATATAATTTCGTAGTCATGTTGAGGAAAGGTACCTAAAATTTTTATACTATTTTTATATGTTTGCTCTAAAGATTCGACATTCCTATAAACTGGAATGATCAAAGAGATTTTTTTCATATATTATCCTGAGATGTGATTTTGTTCATTTTTTTAATTAATCTAGCTATATATTATGCAAATAATAATCTATAGTCAGCGCTAATCCATTTTCTAAATTGTATTTCGGCATCCAATGTAATTCCTTTTTAATTTTATCAGTATTGACTAGATACTTAAAATCATGTCCTGGGCGGTCTGGAACGAAAGTGATTAGACTCTCATAAGGTTTAGATGCCGGTAATTTTTTGTCCATTAGAGCACATATCATTTTAGCTAAAGATAGATTATCTAATTCACAATCTGATCCTACATTGTAAAATTCACCAATTTTCCCCATGGTTAGAATCATCCAAATAGCGCTACAATGATCTTCAACGTACAGCCAATTTCTAATATTAGAGCCATTACCGTAAATCGTAATGGGTTTTTGTTCTATACAACTTTTAATTATGAAGGGTATGAGCTTTTCATGATGTTGATGTGGTCCATAATTATTTGAACAATGTGATAAAGAAACTGGTAATCCATAGGTACGGAAATGAGCATATACCAGTTGGTCTGCGGCTGCTTTTGATGCCGAATATGGCGAGCTAGGGATACAAAAACAATTTACATTTTCTGGGGAACTGTTTCTCTTTATCTCACCAAATACTTCATTAGTAGACACGTGATGGAATCGACAATTGTCAGCATCCCACTTTTTTTCTATGAGCCAAAAGTTACGAACTGCCTCAAGGAGAGTAAAAGTACCTATAACGTTTGTTTGAATAAAAGTCGATGGTTGGGTTACTGAATTGTCGACGTGACTTTCAGCAGCAAAATGAACCACCGTATCAATTTCATATTTATGCAATAAATCCGATACTATGTTACTATCGTTAATATCACCGCGTACAAAAATGTGGTTACTATGATTAGTAGTATTTTTTAAATTATCAAGATTTCCAGCATATGTTAACTTGTCAAAGCTAATTACGATTGTATCGGGATGATTATTCAAAGTGAAATTTACAAAATTACTCCCAACAAAACCAGCCCCGCCAGTAATTAATACTATTTTTGGTTTATAAATAGGCATAACTCTATAAAAAATAAGATATAATTGACAGAAATTTAAACACATTATAGACTTGAAATCAAATTATTATATAATTTATCGGCGTAGAAAAAATGAAACTGTTAATAGTTGGTGCCGGAGGTATGGCACGATGTGTTTATTCTTGGCTGTTGGACGATATCAAAAACAAAAATAATTTACATATCGGAGGTTTTCTTTCTGATTATCCTCATGATCTAGATAGTTACTCATACCCTAAAAAAATCGTAGGTAATATTCATGACTATGAACCAAAAAAGGATGAACTTCTTGTGTTTGCAATTATGTTACCAATGGATAAAAAGAAGGTTTTGACACGATTGCTTCAAAAAGGAGCTTCTTTTTATTCTTTAATTCATCCAAGTGCCATAATAGGTTCAAATGTTAAAATTGGTGTAGGTTGTGTTGTGGCACCAAACTGTGTAATAACGTCAGACGTAAATATTGGTGACTTCGTTTTTTTAAGCATATCTGTAAATATTGGACACAGTATCAAAATTGGCGATTATGTATCTATTAATGGATGGGCTGGTGTCGCTGGCAACGTAACTATTGGTGATGGTGTGCTACTAGGAGTTGGTAGTACGATAATTCCCAAAAGGCATATCGGTGAAAATGCCACAATTGGTGCTGGAAGTGTGGTAATAAATCACGTTGATGCGAATACCACAGTATTTGGCAATCCGGCAAAAAGAATTAGCTTATAGTAATAATAGTTCCACCCCATGAATAACCGACGCCAAAACCTATTAACATTACACAATCACCATGTGTGACTTTTTTTTCTTGCAGCGCGTTTTTTAACGCTATCGGTATGCTCGACGAGACAGTATTACCAGTACTCTCCAGGCACAAATAAAATTTTTCTTGTGGTATTTTTAATTTCTCGCGCAAGTAATCTAGCATGTATTTATTAGCTTGATGAAAAATGAACAAATCTATATCGTTGATCGTTTTATTTGATGAATGAAGCAATTTATGTACCAATGGGACTACTACTTGTAAAGTGAACACAAAAATTTCAGATCCATTCATAAACAATCTTGGTTTAATTGATTGATTCCGGCTTGCTCCTCCTTTAACAATAAGGTTATTTGCCCCCTTGCCGTCAGTGCCAAAAAAAACAGGACCAATTAATGGTTCTGCGCTATCTGTAGCTTGTATTAAAGTAGCAGCAGCTGCATCGCCAAAAATAGTCATCACGGATTTATCATCAGGTTTAATGTATTTACTATAGGTTTCTGCAGTAATTAACAAAATATTGCGCGCCTGGTTACTTTCTATTAATCCTTTGGCTAATGAAACACCATACACATATCCCGAACAGCCTAAGTTAAAATCTAAAGCGCCACATGACGTAGGAAAAGATAGCTTATCCTGTAAAATACATGCTGTTGTTGGCAAGAAATAATCGGGACTTTGCGTACAAAATAATAAAAAATCTATATCCGCAGGCTTACAGGTATTAGATGATTCGAATAATTTTTTTGCCGCCATAAATGCCAAATCTGAAGCGCATTCGCTATCATCTGCAATATGTCTTTGTTCTATACCGGTTTTATCCTTAATTTTAGCGGCTAGCCAATCTGGAAACAGTTTTTCCAATTGTTTATTGGTCAATACCTTTTTAGGTAAATAATATTCAATTTCTTTTATTGCTGCATACATAAATTTCTAACGGGCTGTGTAACCACCGTCAACCACAAGGTTTATTCCTGTTATCCAACGAGAAGTATCGGCTAACAAAAATGCCACAGCATAAGCTACATCTATTGCTTTGCCTTGACCTAAAGGCATAGCAGAAACATTTTTGTTTTTTTGTTCTTCAGTTAAGATTGTGTCTAATTCATCGAGCATTTCAGTTTGTACCAAGGCAGGAGAAATGCAATTTACTCTAATTTTATAACGAGAAAACTCTATGGCAAGTGATTTTGTTAAAGCTATTATTGCACCTTTACTGGCGGAATATACAGAAACACCAGCGTCCCCAACCATTCCCAAAACTGAGGACAGAAAGACTAAAGAAGAATTTTTTTGATATACCCCTTTTTGCCGAAAAGCTTGAGCTAAAGCAATTGCTGCATTGACATTGATAGAAAATGTTTCTTCAATATCTCCTCTTTTAACGAATTGCACAGGTTGCGTTTTTTGTATTCCGGCGCTATGTACTAATCCATGTAAAGCCCCTGCTTTTTGAGAAATATTTTTCATCCATAAGGAAAGATCATTAAATACAGTCAAATCCTGAGTTTCTATTAGATGTTGAGTTCCAATTAGTAAGGTTTGAGTTTTTCGTAGTTCACTTTCACGCCTAGCTACTAATATTACGCGAGCACCAAGTTTGCTCAATAAGATTGCAACTTCTTTGCCAATTCCCGAAGAAGCTCCCGTCACCAAAATATTACGTCCAGTCATGTCTAAGGGATTTATCATATTGATTTTTTGCTCAATAGTGCATAAAGGTCATTTACTGTTTTAGCTTTATGGATATCATCAGGAGAAAGAATGATGCCAAAATTCTGATCAGCATATACAATAAGCCCCAGCATAGTTAACGAATCCCAAGATGGAATAGAAGCAAGTAAGTCATCTCCTTTAATAGAATTCGAATTTAGCTCTAATAATTTACAAAATGACGATAAAAAAGATTCTTTATTCATATATTTTAATTTTCATAATAAAATTATTTTTAGTTTTAAGAATAGTTACTCAAATAATAGTTTATAGTTGTCAACAAGCCATCAAACAAATTAAATTTTGGCACCCAACCTAATTCTTTCTCAATTTTACTCGTGTCAATTGCATATCTAAAATCATGACCAGGACGATCATTAACAAAAGTAATTAAATGTTCACAAGACTTTTCTTTTGATAATTTTTTATTCATAATAGAACAAATCATTTTTACTAGAGAAAGATTATCTAGCTCACATTTTCCGCCTATGTTGTAGGATTCTCCAATTTTACCATTTGTTAAAATTTCCCATATAGCATTACAATGATCTTCAACAAATAGCCAATCACGAATATTGGAGCCATCACCATAAATTGGAATGGTTTTTTGTTCAATGCAACATTTAATTACTGTGGGTATTAATTTTTCCCAATGCTGATATGGCCCATAATTGTTAGAGCAGTTCGATAAAGTTATCGGTAATCCATAAGTACGAAAATAGGCATATACTAAATGATCCGAAGCTGCTTTAGATGCTGAATACGGAGAGCTTGGGAAATAAGATTTTTTTTCATCGAATGGAGGATCTGTTTTATTTAATTCGCCATACACCTCATCAGTGGAGATATGATGAAAACGGCAATTTTTCGCGCTCCATTTTTTTTCTTTTAACCAAAAACTTTGAGCTGCTTCGATAAGTGTAAATGTACCAATTATATTAGTTTGAATAAAATCATAAGGCCTTATTATCGAATGGTCAACATGGCTTTCAGCAGCAAAGTGTACAACAGTATCTATTTCGTGTTTGCGCAATAAATCTAAAATTAATGCGCTATCACAAATGTCGCCTTGAATAAAAATATGATCTTTGTTATTTCGCAGACTTTCTAAATTTTTTATATTTCCAGCATAGGTTAATTTGTCTAAACTAATAACTTTGATGCAAGGATAATTAGCTAAGATAAATCTGACAAAGTTGCTGCCGATAAAACCTGCTGCACCAGTAATTAGTATTGTCTTAGGCTTATATAAAATCATTGTTTTTCTGTTAATATTTTAAGTAAATAGTTTTTATAATTACTTTCTGGCATGTTGCTAGCAAGTTTTTGCAATTTATGCGAGGTAATGTAATTCATGCGCCAAGCCAATTCTTCTGGACATGCAACTTTTAAACCTTGTCGTTCTTCCAAAACTGAGAAATAATGCGATGCTTCTAATAACGATTTATGGGTGCCAGCATCTAACCAAGCAAATCCTCTGTTAATTTTAACAACATTCAAGTTACCTTGTTTTAAATAAACTTCATTAATATCGGTGATTTCTAACTCTCCTCTTGTAGAAGGTTTCAGTGACTTGGCAATAGAGATCACATTATTATCATAAAAATACAATCCCGTTATAGCGTAATTTGATTTAGCTACTTTGGGTTTTTCTTCTAGCGCAATCGCACCATCATTTTGGTCAAATATAACTATCCCGTAACGTTCAGGGTCATTTACATAGTAGCTAAAAATAGTCGCTTGATTTTTATTATTTTTTGCTTTTTGCAATAATGTACCTAAACCATGTCCATAAAAAATATTATCACCTAAAATCAAACACACACGACTAGCACCAATAAATTTCTCTCCTATAATGAAAGCTTGAGCTAACCCCCTCGGATGTGGTTGTTCGGCATAAGATAACGATATTCCCCATTGATCTCCTGATCCTAAATGTTTTTTAAAAGCCGGCAAATCTCTAGGAGTTGATATGATCAATATTTCCCTAATTCCCGCCAACATTAATGTAGTTAGCGAATAATAAATCATGGGCTTATCGTAAATCGGCAATAACTGTTTCGTAATATACTCAGTTACAGGATATAGTCTTGTGCCACTCCCACCAGCAAGAATAATACCTTTCATATTATTATTTCTTACCCCATATTTATCCGCTCTTTTTCTATTACAAGCGGCCGTTTTAGTGTCTGTGTATGAATTGCTGATATATATTCGCCAAGCAAGCCAATAAAGAAAAGCTGAATTGACGAAAAGAAAAAAAGACCTATTAATATAGGCGCCGTTCCAAGGCTAAAGCTATTCCAAAAAATAAGCTTCAAAAATAGAAAAACTAACGACAATAATAAACTAATGATTGAAAGTAAAAAACCAGAAATGGTCATAATGCGGATAGGGATTTTAGAATGTCCAGTTACACCGAGCATAGCCATGTCAAACAAGGTATAGAAATTATTTTTGGTTGCGCCATGCTTACGTGCTGGTTGTTTATACGGAATTCTTGCAATCTCGAAGCCAATTTCAGATATTAATCCTCGAAAATAAGGATATGGATCGTCTATTTTACGTATTATTTCCATTACTTTTTTGTCATATAAACCAAATCCCGTGAAATCTCTAATTAGTGGCGTTTCCGCGATTTTCGTTATGAATTTATAATATGCTTTACGCAAAAAAAACAATAAGGAATTTTCTTCGCTCTTGGCTTTAACACCAATAACTATTTTATAACCCTCCTCCCATTTTTTTATGAACTCACTTATTAGTTCAGGGGGATCTTGCAAATCCGCAACAATTGAAATTACAGCGTCACCTTTAGCTTGCAGTAAGGCATAAGATGGAGAGCGAATATGGCCAAAATTACGGGAGTTTACTATTATTTTTACATTATTATCCTTTGCAGCAATATCTTTTAAAATGTGAACGGTATTATCTGTTGAGCAATTATCTATGAATAAATGCTCATAAGCATATTGTGGTAACTTAGCAAAAACTGCTTTAACTTGCTCATAAACATCACGAATGTTTTCTTCTTCGTTGTAACACGCGGTAACCACTGAAATCAATTTCATGTTCCAACCCTCACCTTTGTAAAAACGAAATTTTTATTCAAAAGATATGCAGAAAAAGCACAAACGATAGTTGCCAGAGCACCTGCAATATAAGTATTAAAGGAAATCAACAGAAATAATTTTATAAGAGATATATTGAATATGTATTGCACTGCATAAACTATAATAAACTTAAACAATAATTTATTGTTAGAATTTTTAAAAACTATTTTGCCTGTTGTTTTGAAATTAAATAAAACACCAAGGCAAGTTGCTAACAATACTGCTAGTGTGTAATGCATTCCTAAAAACACAAACAAAGCAAATAAACTATAACCAAATAAAGTATTCAGTAACCCAACTAAAACAAAAAGTGCAAAAGTATTGTTTTTTACGTAATTAGATAAAATCTTTATTTTCATTGATCAATTCTTGCGTTTTGGTTTATTTTTTCTATAGCTGTTTTATATCTATTTTCCATCATCACGATACGATCTTCATCTTCTTTAGAAATTGAATGATAGTAATCTCTTTTATTTTTTAGCCACATAATCTCAAATTCAACAGCTTTAAAAAATGCTACTTCTTTATTATTCAACGCTCCGGGGCATGAAAAGATAACTTTTCTTGTCTCAAATCTGTCTAAATGTCCAGCAGGAAAGGCTTTGAAAAAAGGCAAAGAGTCGACGGATACAGCTCCGCCTATAACAACGTCTAATCCTTTCTCTTTTGCCTTCTTCGCTAAGTAAAGAGATTTATCAATCATATCTTGTCCATTTACTGATTCTCTGCCCAATCCCAAAGAGCCAGTAAAATCAACACGTCCAATAACTATACCATCTAAATTTTTTATCTCTGGAATTTCTAGCATTTCATCAAAATTATTGTACGTTGTTATAGTTTCAACATTTATGAGGATTTCAATATCATCTAGTGATTTTCCGTATGCTGTGTGCGCTGCTTTTATGAATTTTTTTAAAGCATAAGGAGTTTCAACCATTGGTGCTATGATACGGTGAGCACCTAAACTAATTGCATCAAACATATCCTTAATAGCTTCACATCCACCTATTTTTATATTTAATTCTAGATTTGCAGCAGATGTCACATCTTTTAAACGCATAGCTTCTTCTAAACGAGTTCCTTCTGCTTCAAATTCAGCTTTAATACCACTAACATGAAATTTCTCTTTTAGTTCCATTAATAATGCTACCATTTGTTTTTCTAATGTGTTCATAGCTTATACCCTCTTTATTTAATTTATACACAACATAGAATACTTAAAATAATTTTTTAAGAATTTCATTAACATTATCTTTAAATTTACCATTTAAGTCTGACTCATAACCAATTGTTTTACCTATTTTTTCCAAAAAAACTAAATTCAGTATTGAACCTTTAGTTTTTTTATCTTTTTTTAGTAAAGCTATTAATTTAGCTAAATCGATATTTGCCATTATATTCATAATGTCGTCGGTCAACAAATCTCGACATTGTTGGCTAATAATATCATTTTCATCAACATTAAGGACATTATTTGTACAACTTAATTCATTGACCAACATCATACCAATTACTACTGCTAAACCATGAGGTATCTGATATGACGACAATGCCTCTATAGCATGTCCAAATGTATGACCATAATTTAGGCTTTTTCTATAATTAAATTCAAATTCATCTACTTCAATCACCGCTTTCTTGACATTTAAGGACGCAAGAATTAATTCAAAATAATTATTGAAATCTCTTAACTTACCATTATTAACGTTCTTTAAATAAGTATTAAAAAAATCTTTGCCGCCTAAAACCAATAATTTCAAAATTTCACCTAAACCAGATTGAAGATGAAACTGTTCCAAAGTTTTTAAAAAATTTATATTAATAATTACCTTATATGGAGCAGAAAACAGAGCAATTTGATTTTTAGCATTGCGATAATTTATCCCCGATTTCCCTCCAATACAACTATCGCACATGGAAAGCAAAGTCGTAGGAAAAAGGATCCATTTAATACCCCTTTTATAACAAGCTCCAACAAAAGCTCCAACGTCTTGTATTATTCCACCGCCAACAACAATTAAAGTTTCTCCTTTGGTAAATCCGCGATCACATAAAAAATCTATCACTTTAATTGCTCCGTCAAGGGTTTTAAATTCTTCAGAAGCTTCCGCTAAAAAAACCCGATTTGAATCAATGATCGAATTCGCTTTATAAAGCTCATACACTTTTTTGTCTATAAGTAACACATTATTAGGGTTTTGCGATAATAATTCTTCGATCTCCGAAAAAGGATTGGAAGCAATACTTGTGGAAACTAAATATGGTTTTGGTGATGATTGTACTTCAAAAGTACTTGCAGCGAGCGCAGTTTGCGGTACTTTGAATTTTCTACCTTCGAAATCGAATGTAAATTCTTTACTCATTCTTGAAATCCTCCCGTTGTATAGCCACCGTCAGCAATAATATTCTGTCCATTTATATATTTATTATGATCAGAACAAAGAAAATAGGCGATTTCAGCAATATCATTAACACTTGCCAATTTTCCTAAAGGAACTTTGTTTGCGAAACTTTTTATAGTGGCTTCATCATTATTCTGACGAGTTAATTTGGTATCAACAAAACCGGGTGAAAGAGTATTGCATTTCACACCATATTTACCATATTCAAGCGCTAAGGATTTTATCATACCTGATAAACAATGTTTTGAAGAGACGTACGAAAAACGTCCTTTTCTAGCTATTGAGCCATAAATAGAAGACACTCCAAGAATATAACCATTTTTACGATTTTTAAAATTCTCCAATAAAAATTTTACAATTTGATAAAAAGAAAAAGTATTTATGCACATCGTTTGATAAAGATCTTCAAAAGAAATATTTTCTATAGGTTTTGGGAAATTAATTGCAGCACAATGCACAAAAACGTCAACTCCACTTTTAAGCTTTTTCATATAGGAATTTACTGATTCCATTGAGGACAAATCCATTTCAGTATGTGTTGGAGAAATAACATTATCTTCATGTTTAATAAATTCATCGTTGATGGCTTTGCCAATATCTCCACTTGCTCCAGTTAAAAGTACATTTCTCATGCTTTTCTCCAAAAAATATATTATTTCTCAGTAAGAGGTTTGATTATCATATTTTGCAATAATTCTTCTTGACTTAAAAACGGTGCCAAATCTTCTAAAGGGTTAGATACCATTTTTCCATTAGGGAGTCTTTTAGAGGACGATCTTGGCGCAAAAGGTTGATTTATAGTTAACATAACTTCAGCTATAACTGGATCATCGTGAGATAAGACATCCTTCACAAAAGCAGATAAATCTTTATGTTTAGCGCACTTTGCATAACGTAATCCATACGCGCAAGCCAGTTTTTCAAGATTTGGGAAACCTAAGCCACTTTTTTCGTCACAACCTACTAAATCACCGCCAAAAAAATTATTCTGAGTTTGCCTTATTGAATGATACCCCTGATTATTCAGCACAAATATCTTTAAAGGATATTTATGATAAAAAACCATAGCCAATTCCTGAAGATTTAACTGTAAACTTCCATCGCCAGCAATACACACTATTTTTTTTAGTCCCAAAGCTTCGCATGCCCCAATTGCTGCCGGTAAATCATAACCCATTGCAGCGCAACCTGAATTGGTAAAAAGACGTTGTCCTTTTTTAATCTTAATTGTTTGAAAAGAAATAACACAAGCACTGCCGTTTCCACAAACAACAACTTGATCTTCTAATAATTGATCGCTTAATACATCCATAAAACAATAAGGATTAACTAATGTTTCACGTTGCCAGTATTCTGGTAATACTGCTGGATATTTTGCTTTACGATCTCTTCCCCACTTTACCCATTCTGTTTTATCTAGAGTTTTTTTCTTTTTCAATTCATCAAGCATTTTTGGTATGAAATCTTTGAGGTTAGCCGCAATAGGCATATCAATTTTAAGTGTTGGTTTTTTTAATTCACACTTATCAACGTCAACCATTATTTTATAAGCCTCACGCGCAAAACTATTCCATGCATAACCTATTTGACGAATATTTAAACGCGATCCTAAAACTAATAACAAATCAGCGTTTTGCACTACAAAATTGCCTGATCTATCGCCGACTGTTCCGGGTCTTCCGCAATAATATGGGCAGTCATCAGTTAGAACGTCATGCGCATTCCAGGCTGTGACCACTGGAATTTGAAGAGCTTTAACAAGTTCTAGAAATTGATCATGCATACCTGCAGTCCTAACTCCACTTCCTGCAAGCAAAACGGGCCTTTTGGCTTCATTAATTCTATCTATTACCTGGACAATAGTAGATGAATCAATAACAGGAATTTTTTCTGCATTTCTATCCGTAGTCGGATCGTACGAAGAAAGACTCAAAGGATCAATGGAAGCCGCCTGAACGTTCAACGGAATATCCAGCCAAACCGGTCCAGGACGTCCATGAAGCGCCAGTAATAATGCTTTTTCTAAATGATATCTTATTGTTTGCGGATCCGTAATCATTACCGCATATTTGGTCATTGGTGCAACTGAGCGAACAATATCGAACTCCTGATCTCCTAATTGGCGCAAAGGCAAATTGGTACTTGCAACGGTTGTGTCGTAGCGAACCTGGCCTGAAAGAACGATCATGGGAATTGAATCCGTCCAAGCGCCAAAAACTCCAGTCATGGCGTTAATTCCACCGGGGCCAGTCGTTACATTTACTACTGCCGGCTTGCCTAATAATCTCGCGTAACTTTCTGCAGCAATGGCACAAGCTTGTTCGTGATGGCTAAAAACTACTTTAAGTTTTTTGTGTTTACCCAAAGCATCGTTTAAATGCATGGCTCCACCGCCAACCATCATAAAAACATGTTCTATTCCATGTTCAAACAAAAAGTTCGCTATGTAATCACTTAATCTAATCATAAAATATACGCAATAAGCACATAAATATTAATAAAAAAATCCGTCGAAGCAATAAACGCGCCTTCGCTAAAGCTATGGCGGGTTATTCGCCTTAAGGCGAATAAAACATGTAATAAAAAACTTAAGTAAAATCAAATAGTTACGTTTTTA
>PLMI01000063.1 GCA_003142435.1 Coxiellaceae bacterium
GTCGTTATTCAGGTACGACTAACTAGTGTCTCAATCATGTCAGGAGATCCACAAATTGTTGCAGCGTATTCCAAAGGATAACAACCAGAGTCATCAATTATTTCCTGGATATTTATTCCAAATCTTGATAAACGATCTACAGCCTCGTAATAACAATACATAGGTATAACTTTAACTTTATTGTTCAAGCTTACTCCCCCTTGTGCCAAAATTTCTACAACTTTATGGTTCGCAAACATGATTGCAATTATTAAGGATATTTCATTATAATTTCGTTTCTTAAAAAATTTAATCTCCTCTATTTTTCCGTGTGCTAAAAAATATTCAAGTGATTCTATTGAGTCATCATTTATAGCATGTTCAAACAAAGTACAATTTTTTATTTCCTCTATTCCAACTTTCTCATTGGGATCTTGATCTTTTAGTAAATCATCTAAACCCACTTCAGAACAGTAATCGCCTTCATAAGTAAAACTGGAAATTTTTATTTTTACCCTAAAGCGCTGGTTGATTTCGTATTTGTTTACTACATATTCTAGCCAATTATTTAAATCCTTTAGCAACCCCCATTTTGAATCATTACAGTCATAACATAAGTACCCATTTTTACTTCGATAAATACAAAGAGCATGAGCTCCTATAGAAAACAAAACTATCGCTTTGTGTACTACAAGTTGTTCAAGTTTTTTTTTAATACTGCTCTTATCGCAGGCTAAAGAAAGAGATGCGAGCTTTTTTGGTTTTCTGCATTCAGAGCCGAACATGATTTCTGTAGTTTTCCACAGTTCTTCTTGATACGCGGGCAAAATATCGCGTGGGTTATGATTGAATATTAAATGTGGTAAAAATCTTTTAACTTTTTCAAGTTTTCCTTTTTTTAACTTTTCGCCTCGCTTCCTCTGAGAAATAATCGTTAAGACTTCTAAAAGATCCGTCATCGTAAACTTTTTATTTATGTCTGGATTATCTTTATTTTCTGAAGCTGACTTTTCGTCAACGTCGGGAATATCATCATTTTCTAGATTTCCTAGTAGGGACACAATAGAACTATATCCACAACAATACCCTTGTTCAGGATCACATAAATTTTTGAGTAACTCTTGATCAAATAAATCTGGGTTAGTAATAAGCTTTTTTATCAGTTTATTCTTAAGTTTTTCATCGACAACTCCATTTTGTTTTTTTATCGCAGCAAAAACTCCTTCAGAGCTTTTTTTTGCTCTCTCAAGGTCAGGCAAAAAAAGTTGCTGTTTCAAAGTTAAGAAGCTATCAAGAGTGGCTTTCAGTTTTGGGTCGCGAGCAACAGAACCAAAGTCAGTGTCTATAAGATCTAAATCTGCGCTTGTATGGCTGGCAATAGCCGTCGCCAGGTCAATTATCTTCTTGGCAAATTCCGGCCATATCAATTCTTCAACAATACAGGCTAACCCAAAATTTAAATGCCCCTGGGAAAGATCAATTTTATCTAGTTCTGTTAGTTCTGTTTTTTGTTTTAGCATTTATACCGCACTGAAAAATTAATTACATAATTTTATTGCAGTCATTCCCGAATGGTTTTATCGGGAATCCACGAAAAAATAGTCAGAAAAAATCTGGATCCCCGATAAAACCATTCGGGGATGACGCAATGAAGCAGTTCATTTATATTTATTCAACAAATTCTCATACATGTAACTATTTTTTCGGTTTGTATTACTCCTCGTTCTCGACAATTTTTAAGAGTCTTTTTTTTATATACTTGCAGTATATAATATGAATATTAAGATAATATTAATTATATTTAAGTCAGCTATTTGCTTTTTGAGGGGTGAGTTCAACAACGAAATATTAATTTTTTATAACACTTTGATTTTAATGTATTTTTTATTGCATGTTTTTATCCTTTGTACACGACAACTTTNNAAAAACGTTTCGGGGATGACATTAGTGTAACGCCGTAAATAAATTTTCCTAGCATTGCTAGGAAAAAACAACGTTGCTATACTGACAATCAATCCTATTTTTTGTCTATCTTAAAATTTTTTATGGACATAAAGAAACACGTTTTGGAATTAAGAAAACTTCTTAACGAATATAGTTATCATTATTACGTTTTAGATGCGCCATTAGTACCGGATGCTGAATATGATCGATTGTATCGTGAACTTCAGCAATTAGAAAAAGCACATCCTGAATTAATCACCAGTGATTCGCCGACGCAAAGGATTGGCGAAAAGCCGCTGGCTGAATTTGCTGAAGTTAAGCATTCTATTCCAATGCTTTCTTTGGATAACGCTTTTTCCGATGAAGAGGTTCTGGCATTTGACAAGAGAATTCACGAGCGCCTGGATAAAAAAGAGCCAACCGAAATGGAATACGTTTGTGAGCCTAAAATGGATGGCTGTGCCGTGAGCCTTGTTTATGAAAACGGAATTTTAACGCGTGCAGCGACTCGTGGTGATGGTTATGTCGGCGAGGATATTTTATTAAATGTAAAAACCATAAAGAGCATTCCTTTAAGGCTTCACGGCAAAGGTGNNAAAAAAAGGTTTCGGGGAGTTCAATAAGCAAGCTGAAAAACACGGCGAAAAAACCTTTGTTAATCCCCGCAATGCCGCAGCCGGCAGTTTACGCCAGCTGGATCCTAAAATTACTGCTAAACGGCCTCTTGATATTTTCTGTTATGCGATTGGGGAAGTAAAAGAAACTAAGATACCAGCAAAACACAGCGAAATTTTGGAGTGGTTGAAAAATTATGGATTGCGCGTGAATCCTTTAATAAAAGTGGTTAAGGGAATTCAAGGATGTCTGCATTACTTCAAAGATATTGCAAAAAAACGAAATGATCTTCCTTATGAAATCGATGGCGTGGTATACAAAGTAAATGACATGGTTTTGCAAGAAAAGTTAGGTTTTGTATCTCGCGCACCGCGTTTTTCCTTAGCCCATAAATTTCCTGCGGAAGAAGAAATGACGGAGCTTTTAAACATCGAGTTTCAGGTTGGCAGAACTGGTGCGTTGACTCCGGTCGCACGTTTAAAACCTGTTTTTGTAGGCGGTGCCACAGTAAGTAACGCTACGCTTCACAATATCGAGGAAGTATGGGCTAAAGATGTGCGTATTGGTGACACCGTTATTGTGCGTCGTGCTGGAGATGTGATTCCCGAAGTTGTTTCTGTTGTTTTAGAGAAGCGGCCAGCGCATGCCAAAAAAATTCTTTTGCCAAAAAAATGTCCAGTTTGCGGTTCTGATGTAATCAAAGTAGAAGGCGAAGTTGCAGCGCGCTGCAGTGCAGGATTGTATTGCAGCGCGCAACGCAAAGAATCGATTAAACATTTTGCTTCACGTGCTGCGATAAATATCGATGGCTTGGGCGATAAGCTTGTGGAGCAACTGGTAGACAAAAAATTAGTTAATAATATCGCCGATCTTTATACGCTTACTTCAAAGGATTTGAGCAATTTAGAGCGCATGGGAGAAAAATCTGCGAACAATTTATTGGCGGCTTTGACAAAAAGTAAAAAAACGACTTTGGCAAAGTTTATTTATGCTCTTGGCATTCGTGAGGTAGGGGAGACTACTGCGGAAAGTTTAGCGGAATATTTTGGTGATTTAGATGCTTTGATGAATGCCGATACCGAAACTTTGCAAAATATTTCTGACATCGGTCCTGTCATCGCAGAGTTTATTGCAGTATTTTTTAAACAAAAACATAATCGGGAATTGATAGAAAAATTATTAAAGCTTGGTATAAATTGGCCTAAAATAGAAAAGCGTGCTTTATCGGCCAGACCTTTAGCTGGAAATATTTTTGTTTTAACGGGCACTTTGACTTCGTTAACGCGGGAAGAAGCGAAAGAAAAATTAATAAAGCTTGGTGCAAAGGTAAGTGAAACTGTATCTAAAAATACAACTTATGTCGTCGTTGGTGAAAACCCGGGATCGAAATTAAATAAAGCGCAAAAATTGGGAATTAAAATCATTGAGGAAAAAGAATTGATCAGCATTCTTGAAAAAAAGGAGGCAAAACAGTGAAGCTTCAGTTTTTAGGTGCGACGCAAACGGTTACAGGTTCAAAATATTTGTTGACAGTCGAAAACAAGCGAATTCTCGTTGATTGCGGATTATTTCAAGGACTCAAAGAATTGCGACTGCGCAATTGGGAACCATTTCCTTTGGCGCCAAGTTCTATTGACGCCGTGATTATGACACATGCTCACATTGATCACAGCGGTTATATTCCGCTTTTGGTGCGCGATGGTTTTAAAGGAAAGATATATTGCACTGAGGGTACGCGGGATTTGTGTGAAATACTATTGCCTGATTGCGGTTTTTTACAAGAGGAAGAAACAAGGCGAGCTAATAAATATGGTTACACCAAACATAAGCCAGCTTTACCATTGTATACCATGGAGGATGCAAAAAAATCACTGAACCAATTTGTGCCATGTGACTTTTCTAAAAAAAATAAAATTTTCGATAATTTTAATTTTAGTTTTCACGGAGCAGGGCACATATTGGGTGCTTCTACTGTTTTATTTGAACAGTCTGGTAAGACAATTTTATTTTCTGGAGATTTAGGCAGATATTCTGATTCGGTTATGTACGATCCTGAGTCAATTGATAGAGCTGATTATTTGGTTGTTGAATCAACTTATGGAGACAGGTTACATGAGAAAATTGATCCTAAAGATCAGCTCGGACAAATAATAAATCAAACCGTAAAAAGAGGCGGTACAATAGTTATTCCGGCTTTTGCCGTAGGGCGCACACAAAATATTTTGTACTATATTTACCAATTAAAAAAAGCCAGAGAAATTTCGGATATTCCAGTCTATCTTGACAGTCCGCTGGCAACAACCGCAACGGATATTTTTTTGCGCCATCCGGAAGATCATCACTTAACTAAAGAAGAGTGTGTCGGACTTGGTAAAGTTGCGGAATGTGCAGAAACAGTAGAACAATCAAAGTTGATTGATGCCATAGAAAAGCCCAAAATAATCATCTCTGCAAGCGGTATGGCAACGGGTGGTAGAGTTTTACATCACTTGCGTGCTTTTGCTCCCGATAGCCGTAACACAATTTTATTTGCCGGCTATCAAGCAGCGGGAACACGCGGCGATACAATGATAAAGGGAATTAGCGAAGTGAAAATGTTAGGTGAAATTGTAAAAATAAATGCGGAAGTGATCGTGTTGAGTAATATTTCAGCGCATGCTGACTATGAAGAAACTTTGCGCTGGTTATCTAAACTTAAAAAAGCTCCTAAAAAAACGTTTATAACCCATGGTGAAATCCATGCAGCGAAAGCCTTGAAAGAAAAAATCGAAGAGCAGTTCCATTGGAATTGTGATGTCCCTAAATATTTGCAAGAGGAAATTTTAAAATAAAAAATATAATTTAAATAACAAATGTGAAATACTATGCAAAATTACGTTAATACCGCAAAAGAATTATCAACCATTCGTGATTTTATTCGTTGGGCGATAAGCCAAATGAATGAAGCTCATGTTTTTTTGGGTCATGGAACTGACAATATTTGGGATGAAGCAGTGCACTTGATATCTCACGTGCTTCATTTGCCGCCTGATGTTAACAAAGAAGTATTGGATGCCCGTTTGACCGAAAGTGAACGCACTAAAATTGCAGAGCTTTTATGGCGTCGCATAAGTGAGCGTATTCCTGCACCATATTTAACAAATGAAGCATGGTTTGCTGGTATACCATTTTTCGTTGATCAGCGTGTTTTGATTCCCCGTTCGCCGGTTGCGGAACTAATAGAAAAACAATTCGAACCTTGGGTCGATCTGGAAAAAGTTCATAATATATTAGATTTGGGTACCGGTAGCGGATGTATTGCTATTGCATGTGCTATTTTTTTTCCATTTTCGCATGTTGATGCATCCGATGTGTCAAAAGATGCTTTGAATGTTGCCAAAATTAACGTGGATAAATATCACTTGGAAGGTAGAGTAACATTGATTGAATCTGATATCTTTAGCAATTTAAAAGGCAAAAAATATGATGTGATCATAAGTAATCCTCCATACGTTGATCAAAATGACATGGGCACTTTGCCTCCTGAGTATTTGCATGAGCCTAAAATGGCATTGGCTTCGGGAGTTGATGGTTTAAATGCGGTAGACGGGATTTTGCGCGGCGCGTATTCCCATCTTACAGATCAAGGAATTTTAATTGTCGAGGTTGGTAATAGTGCTAAGGCTTTAATCGAGAAATATCCAAAAGTCCCTTTTGTTTGGCTGGAATTCGAACGCGGAGATTCCGATGTTTTTTTGCTTCGCAATGAGGATTTACAAAGTTTTTAGTGGTTTAGAGCGAAAAATGTAAATTATTTATTTATGTTATATATTATAAATATACACATATCGTTTAATAAATTACTAAGGGGATTTTATGGCAGCAACTCCAAAAAAACCAGAAGATGAAGGCATCGTTAGCGTCGCTAGAATGATGTCAAGTTTTATGCTAATAAAAAATCCTAAAAAACATGAAGCTAAGAAAAAACTTGCGCAACAAATGGAGGAGGAGCAAAAGCAAAACGTAAATCCTGAAAAAGAAAAAGCTCCTTCTAATCCTGATCCTACAGATACAAAACCCGGTATGACTCCGACTACATAATTGTTAACTGAAAATGCTTGGTGCGTAACATCAGTTGTTAACTATTGCCATCGTTTATTTATTTAGGTTATTATAACTCCCTGATGAAAACAGGGAGTTATTTTATGCGAAGCAAAGTAATTTTTTCCTTATTTGTGTTATTAAGTTTTTTTTGTTGTGGTGTGTTTGGACAGCCAAACGGAATTACCCAAAATCCGCCAATTTCCTCTGCAAATACTGTAATTCCTTCTTCAGCAAACTTGCCGCCGGCAGATGCTTTGTTATTGCAGCAAGCAAAAGAGGAGCAGGAAAAAGAAAAAGCAGCGATAGAAGCTTTAGCCAATTTACCACAGGGACTAGTTTCTGCTCCCAGTAATCTGCCTAATGCTCCATCTTCAGATAATTTAGTGCAAAATGCGGGGCCGCAGTTCTTGCCGCAACCGCAAGCGCAAACGCAAACTCCGGCTCAACCGTTTACTCCGCAACCATCTCCTAATTTGCAAATCACGCCGCCTCCATCTCAACCTCAAATACAATCTTCTTCACCGCAAGAACAAACGCAAATTCAAACTTTGGTTGAGAGCGTAACAGCGCTTGAGGCAACAGTTATGGGTATGCAAAAGCAGTTTGAAGCTTTAAATCAATATGCTCAAGGATTGGAAGGAAGAATAAATAAATTAGAACAAGAGCTACAGAAAGTAGAGGTGTCAAATCAAAGTAAAGAGTTGGAAGCTCCTCAGGTAAAAGATTATGTGGGTTATTTCTTTTTGAAATTATGGCCCAAACAATCTGTGAAGTTTGGAGTTTTAGCGCTTATAGCTTTAATATTTTTGGCCGGTTGGCGTGTTTCTGCTAGAAGGTCGCGAAAAATCAAAAAAAATCCCGACGAAGCTTCACATGAGAAAAGTGATACCGAGGCTGAATATGACTTTATGCAGGGAGCTACCGGCATAGATGCGCGGCTTAATTTAGCGAGGGCTTATGTTGCCATGGATAAAAAACAAGAGGCGCATAACCTTCTTGAGGAGATTTTAGTAAAGGGTGATGATAAACAAAAGAAGGAAGCAGAGAATTTGATAAGAAAAATTTCATGATTTTTGTAAGTATTTGATTTTACTGGTATTTTTTATTACATGTTTTTATTCACGGCGTTGTTGAATAAATCATATTTCCTGTTTTTTTATTTGGTTGTCGCTTCTTTCTTTTAATTTGGTAGCCGCTTTAGCCTGCGTAGAATTACGAGCAAAAAAATCGCAGGCTAAAGTCTGCGGCTACCGGTTGGAAATTTACAAATTAATTTTGTTACATAAAACATACAAATAGGAATTATTTACGACGCCTTTACGCTTACCTCAAGGATAACGAGAAGAAAAAATGAAAGTGGAACTTATAAATGCCGGTCTTGCTTTCTTTGAAGGATTCATATTAATTGTTTCACCTTGCATCCTGCCTATTTTGCCTATTATTTTATCCACATCTGTTACTGGAGGCAGGCGCCGCCCTCTTGGCGTAATTACCGGATTTATAATTTCGTTTGCACTTTTTACCCTCTTTTCAAGAAAGCTTGTTCAACTTTTAAATTTAGATTTAGATATTATTCGTAAGGTGTCATTTGTTTTATTATTCCTGTTTGGAATAATTATAATATCCGATAAATTGACGGAGATGTTCGATTTTTTGACTCAGCGATTAGCAAATTTAACTGCAGGCAAATCACAAACAGAACAAAAGAGGGAAGGGTTTATTAGCGGCGTATTATTCGGCGGAGTTATCGGGTTAGTATGGACTCCCTGCGCCGGCCCAATTTTGGCTGCAGTCATTTTGCAAACAGTACTGCAGCAGACTGATGTAAACAGTATAATCACTATTTTGTTATTTAGTATTGGCATAGCTGTACCGATGTTGGCAATAGTATTTTTTGGTCGCTCAATAATTATAAAGTTTTCTTTTTTACGTGAAAGAGCAAGCTATTTGCGGAAAGTTTTAGGAATCGCTGTAATTGCCAGTGTTTTGTACATGTCGTATGGCTATTACGTTTCATTTTCATTTGGGACGGGGGGAGGTAGCAAAGTGACAAATTTGGGCACTACTTTGGTAGAAAAAGTGAATAAGCCTTATCCGGCTCCGCCTATTTCTAATATTGAAGCATGGATTAATTCTGCTCCATTGCAGATATCTCAATTAAAAGGAAAAGTAGTACTGATCGATTTTTGGGCATATTCATGCATTAATTGTGTTAGAACTTTGCCGTATTTGATTGACTTATATTCCAAGTATCATGACAAAGGTTTAGAAATAATCGGAGTTCACAGCCCTGAATTTGATTTTGAAAGCAAGTATGCAAATATTCAAAATGCAGTTAAAAAATATGGGATTAAATATCCTGTTGCGCTGGATAACAATTTCTCTACTTGGCAAAATTTCAACAATCACTATTGGCCGGCTCATTATTTGCTAGATAAAAATGGTTACGTTGTCTACCAGCATTTTGGCGAAGGGTCTTACGACATTCTTGAACATAATATCAGAATTCTGCTTGGAATTGCTTCTTCCCCTATGAAGCCTCAAAAAGAGCAAGCTGAATTTGCTCAGCAAACGCCGGAAACGTATTTAGGATACGAGCGGGAAATGGCATACATTGGAGTTGAGCGTTTAGAATCAGATAAAGCCCATTTATACAGCTATCCGAATTCTATTGCGGAAAATGGCTGGGCTTTGCAAGGAAAGTGGCTAATAGAAGGACAGAAAATCACGGCATTAGAACCAAACGCGGCAATAAAAATTAATTTCATTGCCGGAAAGGTTTATGCCGTGATGGGAAATAATTCAAAAGAACCCCTGAACGTCAAATTATTATTGAATGGCAAACCTGTTGTTGATAGCGATGGCAAGAAAAATCGGGAAATAACGGTGGCTAATTATGCGTTATATACCTTATTAAGTTTTCCCAAAGCAACTAAGGGTGAGTTAGAATTAATTGCTTCTTCGTCAGGGCTGGAAATTTATACTTTTACTTTTGGACCTTAAGTTATTTTGTGTGAGGTTCTTGCTGCGTTATACAGTGAATAGTTCCACCGCCATAAATTAAATTGGTGCAGTCTATTCCTATCGCTTCATGATTGGGAAATAAGTTTGCAATTATCGAAAGAGCTAACTTATCATTTTCATGGTTAAATTGCGGTACTAAAACTATCTGGTTTGCAATGTAAAAATTGGCATAGCTCACAGGTGCACGCTCACCGTAATCGTAATTCATTTTTGGCATTGGCAATTTAACTAAGTTAAATTTTTTTCCANNATGCCAATTTTCATCTAAAAGTGCAAAGTTAGGATCGCTTCTCTCATTTTCATAGGCACACACAATAGTGTCAGGGCTTACAAATCTTGCTATTTCGTCTATGTGTCCGTCAGTATGATCGTTCAAGATGCCTTTTTTTAACCAGATAATTTTCTGTATGCCTAAATATTTTTGTAAATATTCTTCTGTTTGCGTTTTGGTAAGAAGAGGGTTGCGATTGGAATTTAATAAGCATTCTTCAGTCGTAAG
>PLMI01000064.1 GCA_003142435.1 Coxiellaceae bacterium
ATTTACGCACTCCTGCATCTGGCGTCGCACAAATATTGAAATTCATGGCAGAAGATGAAACGAACCCGGAGAAGAAAACTACTTTGCAACAGCTGGCCAATGCTTCACAAAGATTGCTCGACTTGTTAAATGGCATTCTTGAGTTCGATAAAATGAGCACAGGCCAAACGGCGATAGCCTCCGAAAAATTTGACCTTTATGACATTGTAAACAGTATCATCCAACTTGAAACACCTACTGCCACTAACAAAAAACTAAAGCTACATCTGGATATTGCAAAAACTGTGCCTCGACATATTATTTGCGATAAAAATCGTGTATTTCGCATCTTGTTAAATTTAGTTGGTAATGCGGTTAAATTCACGAGCAAAGGCTACGTCAAAATAGCAATCGATGTTGCCAAACAAGTCGATACTAGACAAATAATTTTAGGAATAGTGGTTGAAGATACCGGTATTGGCATACCATACGATAGACTTCACAGAATTTATGAGCGTTTTGAACGCTGCACTCCGGCAAACAAAGGTTTGTATCCGGGATCAGGTTTAGGCTTGAGCATAACAAAACAATTCATAGATGAACTTGGCGGCGAAATTTCTGCAAAAAGCACAGAAGGTGAAGGATCAACTTTTACTTGTCTTTTGCCGTGCGGCGTATCAATTTTAGATTTACCAAGTTACGATAATGTTTTTGCCAATATAAAATCTAATGCCAAAACGCAGCCGGTTGAACCCACAAAAATCCCAAATGCTGTAACTACGGCTGTGTCTACTGCCACAAAAACTGGTATCCAAGACTCATTTGCTGGAGTAAAAATATTAGTAGTTGAAGACGATGAAATAGCACAAATATCGGCACGAAGTGTTTTTGAAAGCAAACTTGCTACGGATTTTGCTTTAGCAAAAACCGGCAAAGAAGCACTAGAAATGGCAGGTAAAAATAACTATGACATAATCTTCATGGATATCGGCCTTCCTGATATTGCGGGCACTGAGGTAACAAGCAAAATACGCAAAACAAATAAGAAAATACCGATTATTGCACTTACCGCGCACGATAAACAAAACACAAGAGAAGCATGTCAAAACGCTGGCATGAATGATTACATAACCAAGCCACTTGACATAGATAAAGCGCAATTTATGCTGCAGAAATGGTTAGGGAAAGAAATGGGAGAATCTAAAGTATCTGCAAAACCTAGCCCTGAGGATATACTTAAAGCATTTCAGGAATTGAAGCGCGAAGGGCATATACCCAAAGCATTTCAAGTTGAGACGAGGCGCGAACGCAGCCAAGTAGCGGAGCATACAACTAGGTATGTGAGCAACGAGGCAAGTTCGCAACAAAGTCGCAGCTTGAAAGGCGAAGGGTACAACAATAAAATATTAGACTTTGCACTATGTACAGGAATAGCTGACAACAATGAAGATACCGCCAGGCAATTATGGCAAGTTTTCGCCAACCTCTTACCAAAATATTTAGAAGATATTCAAACCGCCTACAAAAAAAAAGACGTCAAGCTTTTATTCGCTTTAAGCCATAAATTAAAGGGAGCGGCAATGTATGCCGGCGCTTCGCGATTGCAAATAGCCACATCAGATTTATGCGAAGCAACAAGATCCGGTAAAACCAAGATCGATGCAGTTAAAACTCTATATCAAACAACTTGCAAGGAAATATCTGCTGTAATGAATAAATATAAGGAATTGGGATACTGATGCTATTATTACAGATTGATGTCCCCTAAACTCGGAATAGGCTTTTAAATTATTTATTGCCTTTTTGACCTGAAAGGTCAACCCAATGACAGCCCAGGGTGAGCGAACTGATTTTGTGAGCGTAACCCTGGNNTTTGATATTTGGTCAACAATGCGCTGGGGATAGACGTGATCTTAGTTCATAACAAATACTTCTGAAACCATTGCAGTTCCTCAGTTATAACCTCATCAAAATATTTCCCTGAATAAACATCAAAATGAGAAGCCCCATCAATGACAACCAGTTTTTTTGGTTCATTTGCTTTTTGAAATAAATGCTGTGATTCAGTAATTGGATTAACCCCGTCGTTACTTGCCCCAACTATCAAAATAGGAACATCTACTTCAGGCAAATAATTCTCCGGCTTATGCTTCATTGTATGCGCAACGGTCAAAAATGGAATCTTNNGTGACATTCAGCGCCGGGAACTCCGAGATCTTGTCATTATAAAATTTTATTGATTGTTCATCGGTCAAAACTTTGCAAATAGGCACCATCATCTCTTTTCCCGTAGCTTCTTTACGCTCCTGCATTTTAGTAATAGTCGCTTTAAATTTTTCAATTTCCTCTGGCGCCATGTTGCCAGTGATAACACGCTCACCATCGCCAAAAGTAACTTGTACGCATAAACATTTATAAACATNNCTCCTTATGAAAATCTGCAAAAGAAATAAAATAATAATATAAAAAATTGATTCCGCAAGCAATACATGTCATAATATACGCTATAATTCGTCAATTTATTTTTTTGCAAAATCTATGAAAATATCTCTTCTTTGCGGCGGTCCATCTCTGGAAAAAGGCATTTCTTTAAATTCAGCAAGGTCTGTTCTTGACCATTTAAGTTCTGATTCAATAGAGATAATCCCTATTTACTTTGATGCGCAAAAAAATGCTTACCAAATTTCTACAGCGCAATTATACTGCAACACTCCTTCTGATTTTGACTTTAAACTGCGCCAAACTGCAACTCCCCTATCAAAACACGCTCTTGTGCAAACGCTGAAAAAAAATGACCTTACATTTTCAACCATGCACGGTCCATTTGGTGAGGATGGGGAAATACAAAGTTTTCTGGAAAAACATGACATCCCTTTTGTCGGAACATCTGCAAGTGCTTGCAAACAATTATTCGACAAATTTATTGCAAACGAATTTATTAAACAAAACGACTTTTTCACTTTACCATCGGAAGTATTAAAAATCTACCACAAAAACCACAGCTCAATCATACAAAATTTTTTCAAAAAGCACAGTATAAAACGCGCTGTGGTAAAACCGGCAACCGGCGGTTCCAGCATTGGCGTTTTTTCAGTGACAACTCCCAAAGAAGCCTTAGAGAAAGCAGAGCTGCTGTTCTCGAAAAGAATAGATACTCGAGTGGTAATTGAACCTTTTGCAGAAGGCATTGAATTCACGACCATAATTTTACAAAACAGATTTGGCATGCCTGTTGCTTTGCCGCCAACAGAAATTGAAACTGACTATACTAAAAATCAAATTTTTGATTTTAGAAGAAAATATCTGCCAACCCGTCAGGTAGTTTGGCATTGCCCTCCTCGATTTCAAGATGAAATAATTGATAAAATTCAAATGCAAGCCGAACAATTATTCGCGCTTTTTAAAATGCGCGACTTCGCCAGATTTGATGGCTGGGTTTTTCCCGACGGCAATATTTGGTTTTCTGATTTCAACCCCATCAGCGGCATGGAACAAAACAGTTTCATTTTCCAGCAAACTTCGCGCATTGGCATGACTCATGCCGATGCATTATTGCATGTCGTACAAAATGCCTGCTCACGATATGGAATTGATTTGCCAAAAAATACCTTTGGAAATAATGCCAAAGCAGCAAAACCAGTGCACGTTCTCTTTGGCGGTAATACTTCGGAAAGGCAAGTATCTTTGATGAGCGGTACTAATGTTTGGCTTAAATTGCGCAAATCGAAAAAATACCAACCAAAACCATTTTTATTAGATAAAGAAAACAATGTTTGGAGTTTACCCTATCATTTGACTTTAAATCACACAGTTGAAGAGATTACTGAAAATTGTAAAAATTATTTGCATGCACATCAACGCTTAAAAAACTTTGAAAAGAAAGCGAGGGACAAACTTGGCATTGCACAAAACCTAAATAATGAAGACTTTTGCTCTCCATACAAATTATCTTTAAATGATTTCATAAAAAATTCTGAATTTATTTTTAACGCACTTCATGGCGGAGATGGAGAAAATGGCACTTTTCAAGAACTGTTTGCCAAAAGCAATGTAAAATTTAATGGTCCAGACAGCGAAACATCAAGGTTATGCATAAATAAATTTGCAGCCGCAAACTTCATAGCAAAACAAAATATTTCGGGAATATCGCCAATTCAACAAAAACTTGTAGCAGTAAAAGACTTATTAAAATTATCAAACTCAAAACTGCACCAATTTTGGATTAATACTCGCAAGGAATTAAATGCAAAAACCCTGGTAATTAAACCTAATGTCGAAGGATGTTCCACAGGCGTTGTACACTTATATTCTGTTGTCGATCTCACAAAATATCTTACTTTGCTGACTTCTCACGTTACCCATATCACTCAAGGAACTTTTAAAAATCAATATAACATCATCGAACTATCCCCCAGCATCGATGCAGAACTTCTCTTCGAGCGTTACGTTGAAACCGATATTTTGCGCGTAAAAAACAATCAATTAAAACATAAACATAAAACAGGGTGGATTGAAACCACCATTGGCGTCATAGAACATAACGGTAAAATCAAATCATTAAATCCCAGCATTACCATTGCTGACTATGAAATTTTAACTGTTGAAGAAAAATTTCAAGGAGGCACCGGCGTCAATATTACGCCACCGCCATCAGTGATAATACCGTCCCCTACCCTGGCAAAAATCAAAAAACGCATTGAAACATTAGCAGCAAAAATCGGCATAAAAGGTTACGCCAGAATCGATACCTTTGTTAACATTGACACTGGAGATTTATTAATTATTGAAATCAATACCTTACCTGCCCTGACCCCGTCTACCGTTTTGTACCATCAAGCGCTTACGGAAAACCCGGCAATTTTCCCCAAAGACCTATTGGAAATATTGATCGCCAATAAAAATTATTAATCAATTTTTAAATTTTCAGCTAAAATAGGAGTTTATACCAAACCGAAAAAATAGTTACATGTATGAGAATTTGTTGAATAAATATAAATGAACTTCTTCATTGTGTCATCCCCGAATGATTTTATCGGGGATCCAGAATTTNNTTAATTTTTCAGTTTAGTATTAATTTATCAGAAACATATTTCCTTGAATTTTTGTTAATAATTTTTTTAGGATAAAAAAATGTCATTGACAACAGAACAAAATGGACCAGGGCCATCTTTTGCATTTTTTGCCAAAAAATCTGACCAGCCAACAGCCTCACCAATTAATCCAGGCGATAAACCCACGACATTAGAAGAAATATTAGCTTTAGCAACAAAGATAGCTAGCAACGATAAAACTTTAGCTGATAAAGAAAAAGAACTACTTACAAGATTTGTACAACGATTTGATACGTATATAAGCTTTGCGACACCAATTCCGGATGCTGATGAAATTGCAAGCAAGTTACGCGAAAAAATAACAGGCACAATAACTCCTCAACAACTGATAGCTCTTGTAAAAATTCAGGATGCCACGAGGAGATGTTTTGTAAGATATAGTTCATGCGGTAGTGAAATTCACGCCGGATATCCTGATTACGACGAAAACACTTTTAATTCTTTATTTGCTGCACGTTATGAGCTTTGGCTTGACACGTTAAAAAATTTAATGCTTTCTGCTTTGCGTAACGAAGGTCATCTTAAATTTCCATATCCGTACCGTATTTTAGACAGACTAAAAATAGATATAATAGAAAAACTCGAAACCAGAACTGACACACTACACAGTATTGCCTGCAACCTTAAAAAGAACGCTGAGAAAACCGAAAAAGAATATGAAGAAGCTCAAAAGACAACTCAAGATTTAAAAACACATATTAAATTATCAGAAGAGGAGGTTTCCTCTTTAGTGTAGGAGCAAAGTTAAAATG
>PLMI01000091.1 GCA_003142435.1 Coxiellaceae bacterium
CTCCCATGGAACCGCCGATGAATTTGAACTCAAAAAAACTTGCAACCAACGGGATGCCTTGCAAAAAACCTTTGATAACTATTAATGCATCATTCTCGTTAGTTGCTTTTTGTGCAGCTACCAACCGATCTTTATATTTTTTTAAATCTTTGAATTTAAGCCTGTCAACCGGCATTACATCCATTGCTAATTCTTCTCTGCCATCGACATCTAAAAACTGATTAGCCCTTTCTCTCGCGCTGACACGTATGTGGTAATTGCATTTCTGGCAAACATATAAATTGCGAGCCAGCTCGGCGGAGTAAATAGTTGCTCCGCAGCCATCACATTTAGCCCAAACGCCCTCAGGAATGCCTTTTTTCTGCGAGGATTCTGTGTTTATAGCAGGCTGTTGAATTTTATCTATTAATCGTGAGAACCAGTTCATAGGAAGTTAATTTTAAGATATTGCGAGCCCATATTCAATCGGCTTAGGCAAAAAGTATTTTTCGGGGTATTCAACAGACATAAGATATAGACCATCCGGCGGCGCTGTAATAGCGCCAAAAGTGCGATCGCGAGCCATAAGCACTTCTTTTGCCCAAAATGGCTCTTTTCTCCCCTCGCCTATTTCCAGCAAAACACCAACGATATTTCGCACCATATGCAGCAAAAAGGCATTTGCTTTTACGTCAATAATAACTGCAGAACCCTCACGTTTTATTTTGATAAATTCCACGAAACGATTTGGGCTTTTTGATTGACAGCCGCTGCCGCGAAAAGAAGAAAAATCATGTTCACCAAGAAGGTGCATTGCTGCCGCTTGCATTTTTTTTTCATCTAACTGCTGATAATGTGAAGTAATCCGATCATTGAAAATAGCAGATTTCAAAAAGCTATTGTAAATAAAATAGCGATAAGTTCTCGCAGTTGCCGAAAAACGCGCATCGAAATCTGCAGGAACTTCTTTAGCCCACTGCACTCTAATGTCTTTCGGCAAATATGTATTTGCACCAAAAATCCAGGATTTATTATTGCGTTCTGCCCTTGTATCAAAATGAACCACCTGGCCGAAAGCATTTACTCCAACGTCAGTCCGTCCCGCGCAAAAAACTTTTATTTCCGAGTTTGCCACTTTACTTAAAGCCAACTCGACCTCACGCTCAATTGTCGTTAAATTATCCTGCATTTGCCACCCGTGATAGTTAGCACCAATGTACTCTAAACCCAATGCAATTCGCTTCATAATTAATTATTGACCTTTATCAGATGTTTTTTAAAAAATTCTCGTAATTTCCATTTTATTAGCACCCCAATAGGTATAACATTATAATTGATACCATTGAATAATTCGTATTTATGCCTTTTTTAATTTGGTAGCCGCAGGCTTTAGCCTGCGTTTTTTTAATCGCAATTTTGCGCAGGCTAAAGCCTGCAGCTACCGGTTAGAAATTTACAAATTAATTTTGTATATATAAAATATACAAATAGGAATTTATTCAATAATGCCATTATAATACGTAAAACTTAAAACACACTAAACCTATGCATACTACTTCTAAGTTAATTACTATTGGACTAATTCAGAACAAAGTTACTTCTGATCAAAAAACTAACCTAAAACACGCTATGTCTTTAGTTGAAAAGGCGGCTAAAAAAGGAGCTAAAATCATCTGCTTACAGGAATTGTATCGGACTATTTATTTCCCTCAATATATCGACTCCGATAAAAATATTTACGCTGAAACAATTCCGGGTGAATCAACTGAAGCCTTCTGTGTGTTGGCTAAAAAACATGAGGTGGTGATTATCGTTCCCGTTTTTGAAAAGAATGAAAAAGGACACTATTTTAACTCAGCAGCAGTGATAAATGAAAAAGGAGATTTATTATCTATCTACCACAAAATTCATATTCCACACGACCCTAAATTCTACGAACAAAATTATTTTGAAGGCGGCGCGTCTTATAATGTATATAAAACAAAATACGCTGATTTTGCCGTCTTGATTTGCTATGACCAGTGGTTTCCGGAAGCTGCCCGTATTGTCGCATTAGAAGGCGCCGAAATAATTTTTTATCCTACTGCAATTGGCTATATGGTTGGTTACGAAAGCCCTGACGGTGATTGGCATGACGCCTGGGAAACGGTAATGCGCGGATATGCAATTGCAAATGCGGTACATATCGCCACAGTCAATAGAACCGGCAGAGAAGATGCCCTGGATTTTTGGGGACAATCTTTTGTTTGCGATTCTTTTGGCAAAATTCTAAAACGCGCCAGCAAAACCGAGGAAGAAGTTTTACTTTGCGAGGTTAATCTTGCACATAATTACCGCATCCGCGAAGGTTGGGGATTTTTTAGGAATCGCCGCCCCGATACTTACGGGAGATTGATAACAGAAAAAAAATAAATGGCTAATCAAGGCGCATATAGAAATATCTTTTCGATGCCCGCTGAGTGGGAACTTCACAACGCCACCTGGTTAACGTGGCCGCATGATATTATTACTTTCCCAAACCGCATCGAACAAGTAGAGCAAACTTTCGCTGCTATAATTTTTCATCTGCACCAAAACGAGTTAGTGCAACTCTTAGTTTTAGATGATGCAATGCACAAAAGAGCTTCTGCAATTCTTAAATCACACAAAGTAAATATTGATAAACTCATTTTTCACAAAATTGATTATGCAGATGTTTGGATACGCGACTATGGGCCAACTTTTTTAATTGGCAAAAATGGATTGGCATGGGTCAAATGGCGCTATAACGCTTATGGTAATAAATTTCCGGATCTTCTAAAAGACGATAAAGTTTTCTTCGAACTAAAAAGTAACATCAAACATCCAATGATTGAAGCTGACGTTTTCATGGAAGGCGGCGCCATCGAAGTTAACGGTCAAGGGA
>PLMI01000132.1 GCA_003142435.1 Coxiellaceae bacterium
ATTTGGTTTAGTGCAATACCAGCCAGTATTGGCGGAGCACTTTACTATGTCGCATTGTTGACGTTGTTTTCCAATGCTGTTGATGCACAATCTCAAGGCTGGGTAATGGGAGTGTTTGCGGCTGCGGCAGCTTTTTCTTGGGCTTTAAGTGGCTTTTTAATTGGTGCATTTTCGATGTTTGGAATGTACACGCCATTTATTTTTGCCTGCATTTTGTTACTGTTATCATTTTCTCTTCTAGCTTTTAGCAAAGACACAACTAATTAGAGACGTAGTTTAATGATCAAGAGCTTGTTGCATAAATATTGATTGCGTACTTCAAAGGTAATAGTTGCAATATTTTTTATTTTCTACTATCATTATTATTGTAGTATTGTAACGTTACAATATATGGTTCTTGCCGGGCTTGATGTGAAGGCAAGTGTTTTAATCTTTTTAAGAGTATTAAAGGAAATATAATATGAAAAACTTACTTAAAGTTGCTTTAGTTGCTGCTGCTTTTGTTTTAGCTGCTGGTTGTTCTTCACAACCAAAACAAGCTCCAGCGCAGCCAACTGTTACCGAAACATCTCCTGAGATGACAACTACTGCTAAGAAAGGCAAAAAACACCACAGGAAAGGTAAAATGGGTCAAACAAACTACGAAAAAGATATGAATAAGTAATTTTTCTAGAGAGTTTGATATTTACAAAAGCCGGACATGTAATGTCCGGCTTTTTTTTTGAATACCCTTCGTCTTTCAAACGTATGCTTCGTTGCCGCCTTTTGCTCACGATGCTCATTTACCTAAATGTAAACTCCGCTCGTTCGCAAAAGACGCGCCTCGCCTACATTTGAAATACTTTGGGTATCTTTGCTTAAAAACATATAAAATATGAAATTATTATGCAAATCTNNTCTGTAATTTGATGTGCGAGGTTTAATATGAAAAAAGTGCCAATGACCGTTCAAGGCGCATTGAAATTGCGTACCGAATTAGAACGTTTGAAAACAGGAGAAAGGCCTAAAATTATAAAAGCTATAGCTGAGGCAAGAGCGCATGGCGATTTAAAAGAAAATGCAGAATACCATGCTGCAAAAGAACAGCAGGGTTTTATTGAAGGGCGAATAAAAGATATCGAAGGCAAATTGGCTAATGCGCAAATTATAGATACGTCGAAAGTTACGGACAAAAGCATAGTTGTATTTGGTGCTCATGTTAAGTTGCATGCAATGGACAGTGAACAGAAATTGGCTTATCAAATTGTCGGTGACGATGAGGCTGATGTTAAGCAGGGAATGATTTCTATCAATTCACCAATTGCCCGTGCTTTAATTGGTAAAAGAGTGGGTGATGAAATCGAAGTGAACGTTATGAATAAAAAAATGTGGTATGAGATTATTGCATTGGATTATGTTTGATTGATGCGCGTAAGACCAAAACCGTGAAAATCTATATTTTTTAAGATATTTTCACTGTTTTGACGTTAAAAACGTGAATTTCCTGTCGTTTTTAAAAATTTTCACGATTATTGCTAGCAAAAGAGTGAAAATATAGTATAATGGAAAAGTAATCAATAACTTGTGTTACGATTTTAATGGCAAAAATACATAGTGTTTTTAACAAGATAAATTTCTTGCGAGCAAGGTATTACAATGTCTCCATAGGAAAAGAAGCGCTTATTCAACTTATAACTGAAGCTGAAGTTACTGAACAGGTTTATAACTCAAATGCTATAGAAAATAGTACTCTTACTCTAGAGGAAACAGAAAAGATACTTCTTCAAATTGATTTAGATCGGTTTATCACAGAGTGGGAAATTTTTGAAGCAAAAAACCTCGCTAGAGTTGTATCTTACATTGACAAAAAAGCTAAAGAACAAGAGCTTAATCTTCACATGATGTTATCGCTTCACCAAATGCTTATTGCAAATATTCGCGATGATATTGCTGGGCGGTTTCGTCATGGTAACGAGTATGTTCGTGTTGGCGGTCATATTGCACCACCTCCCGGCGAAGTTATCGAGAGATTAGAAAAAATGTTGGCGGAATATAATGCGATGACCAATGAAAATATCAGTAAACGCATAGCAAGATTACATCTTACTTTTGAGTATATTCACCCATTTGTTGACGGTAATGGCCGCATTGGACGAGTTATAAATAACTATTTGTTAGTACGAGAAGGGTTTGTTCCAATAAATATAAAATTCATTGATAGGAAAAAATATTATGAGGCTTTTAAAGAATTTGATGGAAGTGGTAAGACTATAATCATGGAAGAAATTGTAGCAAAAGCGCTTACTAACAGCTACTACAAACGATTGGCATATTTGGAAGGCAAAAAAATTATTACTCTTGCTGAGTATGCGAAAAATAATAAAGTTTCACATTCAAATCTTATAAATAAAGCTAATCGACAAACAATAGAGGCTTTTTTGGAAAGGAATGTTTGGGAAATTGGTATTTAACCTTTTATGTCGAATTCAGGTTATTTAGGATAGATTAAGTTAGAACTAATACAAATAAATCAATTTTTCATCAAATTTACCTTTTTTAATTGGATGCAATTCGATCTATTCTTATGGTACTATTATTTACTAACCAAATTAAAAGGAGTTTAAAATGGGCAAAAAAGTTTTAATAGTTGAAGATAATGACAAAAATATGATATTGGAAAGAGATCTTTTAGAGGTCGAAGGATTTGAAGTACTTGAAGCTAAAAATGCTACTATTGGAATCGAGTTGGTCAAAAAGGAAAAACCTGATGTTATTGTTATGGACGTACGCTTGCCTGATATAAATGGTATTGAGGCAGCCCGAATTATACGTCAGAATAAAGAGACTTGTAATATACCAGTTGTTTTTGTTACTGCTTCTGTTCTAGACGCAGATGTGGCAGTACTAAAAGCAATTCCTAATAGTAGTTACCTAAGCAAACCGATTGATATACACACTTTTGTGCAAGAAATTGGTAAATATCTAAAATAGATATAGGTGTAACGTAAACGATTTATTTCGCATGGAGGAAAAGTGATCATTAGTGACCCAGTTGATACATTGTTGATTCAGCCTCAAAAGGGATTGTATTATAAATTTAAACAGTTTTCAAAAATCACAAGTGTTATCATTGCTTTTGCTGGTGCAATAGGACTTGTTGGGTGGTTTTTTGATATTCCCTTTTTAAGGGGGGGCTTGCCAAGTCTTATTGGCATGAAAGCAAACACAGCACTTTGTTTTGTGCTCATTGGTGTGTCTTTATGGTCATTGCAAATAAAAAATTCTACACCACCTGGCAGGGCTAAACATTGGATTGCATGTGTATGTGCTTTTTTTGTTTGTTTAATTGGGTTGCTTTCTTTTTGTGAATATTTGTTCGGTTGGAATTTAGGAATTGATCAACTTCTGTTTAAGGAACTAGTAGGTGCGAAAGGAACTTCTTTCCTTGGTCGAATGGCACCAACTGTTGCTTTGAATTTCATAATAATTGGACTTGCTTTACTTTTACTGGATGTTAAGAGTAAACACAATTGCTATCCAAGCCAGTGCTTGATGTTGTTGGCAGGCACAATTTCTTTTTTTGCTTTAATAGGATACGCTTATGGATTCAAACTATTTTATGAGGTTTCAACCTATACGGCTATGGCCTTGAGTACAACTATATTATTTAACATAACTTTTTTAGGAATTCTTTTCGCCAGACCAAACAATGGATTTATGATGTTATTAGCTTCTGAAAGTATAAGCGGAAGAATGTTACGCTGGTTGTTGTGTACTACTATCGTTATTATGTTTATTTTAGGGTACCTTAATATCGAAGGAGAAAGATTGGGACTATATGAATCTGTTGCAGGAACCGCTGTTTTTACTACAATAAGAATTATCATTTTTGTTATATTGATTTGGATGGTTGCTAAATTGTTGGACAAAATGGAAGAGGCATTACGCGCAGCAAAAGAAGTTGCTGCTGTAGCTGAGCGCGCTAAATCAGAATTTATTTCGAGTATGAGTCACGAATTAAGAACACCATTAAATTCCATTATAGGTTTTTCACGAGTTATGGAAACAGAGCATTATGGTAAGCTAAACGAAAAATATAAAGAGTATATAAAATATATTCTGGAGGGGGGGCAGGATTTGTTGAATTTGATTAACGATATTTTGGATTTATCTAAAATAGAAGCTGGTAAAATGGAATTAAATTTGACAAAATTAGATATAACAGCTTTACTTGACCGACTAGTTAATATAGTAAAGGAAAAAGCAGAAACACATTCGATCAAAATGCAGCTTAAAATAGCACCTAATGTACCAGGGGAAATTGAGGTGGATGAGCGGAAAATAAAACAGGTATTATTTAATTTTCTTTCTAATGCTTTTAAATTTACGCCCGAAGGGGGTAGTATAAGTCTTGAAGCCAAGATGATTTCTGATAAGGAAATTGAATTTTCGGTTATTGACAATGGGCCGGGAATAAAAAATGAAAATCAAGCGAAATTGTTTGTTTCTTTTGAAAGGCTAAATAGCACCAAGGAGGGTTCCGGCCTTGGGTTGGCTTTAAGCAAGCGTATAGTGAGTTTATGGAATGGTAAAATTGGATTGGTTTCTCCACCGGAAGGAAAAGAAACAGGATGTAGATTTTATTTCACAATAACAATATAAATAAAAAAGAGGCATCTATGGGCACACCGACAGTGCTAGTGGTTGATGATAACGAGAAAAATAGAACGCTTTTATTCGAGTTGTTTAAAATAAAAAATATTGATTGTATTTGTGTTGAAAATGGACATAAGGCATTGGCGAATATTTCAGCTGCAATTAAATTATGTATAGTAGATTTTCGTTTATCTGATATGAATGGAGATGAGGTGGCGAAAAAAATAAAAGAACAATATCCAAATATGCCTGTTATTATTTGGACTGCCAGTATATCGAAAGCAGAAAAATGTAAGGTTGATAATAAACTGTTATTTGATGCAGTGCTCTTAAAACCAATAGACCTGCAAAATTTCGAGGAAATTATCGGTAAATTTTTAAAATGAAAATAGAAACTAAATTTTATTGTTAATGAAGATATGCTATGGATAACCAAATAAAAATTTTAATTGTCGATGATATTAAAGCTAATGTTGCACTTTTGGAGGCAATGTTAGATGAATTTAAATTTACTATTTTGAAAGCTTATGGGGGAAAGGAAGCAATAGATCTAGCCAAAAAAGAACATCCTAATCTCATGTTGTTGGATATTATGATGCCGGATCTAGATGGTTTTCAGGTTTGTAACAATTTGAGACAGGACACAGATTTTGATTCAATGCCTATAATCATGGTCACAGCCAAAGACAAAGACAGNNCGGATATTGATGTTTTATTGCGTACTTTAGTAATTAAAAAAGCTTCTGATCTTCATTTTCAAGCAGGAAGCCGTCCGGTTTTTCGTGTTAATGGCGAATTATTTTTTTCTGATATTGAACCACTGACGACTAGTGATGTCGAAGAATATGCTTATTCTATTTTAAATGACGAAAAAAAGGAAGAATTTAAAAAAAATAAGTATGTGGACTTCTCTTATACATTACCTTCAGTTGCACGTTTTAGGGTGAATATTTATCGCCAGCAGGGAAATATAGGTGTTGCTGCGCGACTTATTCCTTTTGAAATACCCACTATGGAAGAATTAGGATTGTCGCCTGTGGTTAAAGAATTGGCAACAAAGCCTAATGGATTATTTTTATTTACTGGACCTTGCGGTTGTGGGAAAACAACTTCTTTAGCAGCGGTAATAGGATATTTGAATGCTAATTTTAATAAACATATTATAACCATAGAAGATCCTATAGAATTTACTCACAAAAATAATTGTAGCATGATAAATCAACGTGAAATTGGTGTGGATACGGAATCGTTTGCTGTTGCCCTCAAAAATGCACTTAGAGAAGATCCCAATATTATCTTAGTTGGCGAAATGAGAGATTTGGATACAGTTGCCAATGCTATTACGGCTGCTGAAACTGGGCACCTTGTTTTTGCTACATTACATACTTCGAGCACGGTAGAGGCTATTGATAGAATAATCGATGTTTTCCCCCCACATCAGCAGTCACAAGTTCGTACCCAATTGGGGTCTATTTTAAGAGGAGTTGTTGCTCAAGTTTTATTACGCAGAAATGATGGAAGTGGCAGAGTGGCTGCTTTTGAAGTAATGGTAGCAAATGCTGCAGTAAAAAATTTGATAAAAGAAGGGAAAAATAGTCAAATATATTCTGTTATTCAGACCAGACAAAAAGATGGGATGCAAACATTAGAAAGTTCTTTGGTATCGCTTTGTAAACAAGGGATAATTACTGTTCCAGAGGCGAAGACTAAAGTTACCAATCCTCAGGATTTTGAGGTGCTATTGGAAAAGAGCTAAATGCTGCTTTGCATGTATATTTTTATAACTATTTGATTTTACTATATTTTTTTGTCGCATGTTTTATCGTTTTTTATCTCAATTTTTTCTTAAATTTGGTATTTTTACACCCTAAATCTTCTTGAAATTAGACAATTGCCCATTTGCATCATAGATCTAGGTCACGAAAAACACGTGGTCAAATTTCTAATATGATGCAATGTTTTTTCTTAGGTGTTTTATGTAAAAAACTATAAAAAATAATTTTTTTACTCTTCCGTAACCGTTAATTATTTAAGTCAAATAATTTTCAATGAAGACATTGATTGGCTTCTTTATTTGTCAGCCTGAGACGTCTATAATAAGCAGCTTCAAATTTGATAAAAATCTCGGAATTTTATTTTTTAGAAAATTATCTTTTACTAACATATTTTTTGGAG
>PLMI01000013.1 GCA_003142435.1 Coxiellaceae bacterium
GTGAATTGTAAACAGCCCCTAGATTAATATTTACAAAATTTGCACGATTAAAATACCTGTCAAAAAGGAAACAAAATTCCAAAATATTTCTCGCTCCATTCAGAAATGTGGCAAAAGAAAAACTTAACTAAAAACGTAAACCATGAAGCTCTGCTGGCATACGCCCATGGTATTTTCCCTTTGGCGAAATCCGCCAAAGCATTTTGTAATTTTGCTTATGCTACATCGCGTGATGTTGCATTCACCCATGAGCTTGCACTCATAGTTTCCTGCGACGGCGGATAAAATTTAACTATATGAAAAACGAGATGAGTTTGCAGCAATGCCATGACTTAAACAAAAAAACATACATAAACTCTCCATATTTTTCTTTTGATATAAAAAGCAATATTAAAGTTGGCGCACCTCTTGTTGGAACGCGCCTTGTTCATGCTCTTTCCAGTTTTATTAACATGATGTTACTTGCTAAATTGGGGCGCGCTGACGTTGCTGCTGGCACTTTGATTTTTAGCACGCAAAGCACGCTGACTTTAATCATGTGGTCGTTTTTGTATTCGCTTGCGGTTATTGTCAGCCGATTTCACGGAGCAAAAGATGTGCGTCAAGTTGGGCTTGCTGTAAATGCAGGTATTTTACTCGCTATTTTTATTGCCATTCCTTTTAGTTTATTATTTTGGAACGCTGACCGCTTTTTACTTTTTTTTCATCAAAATGTAGTTTTTGTAGAGATTACCAAAAGTTATTTTCACGCCTTTTCCTTTGGCGTTTTGCCAAGCCTGTTGTTAATTTGTTTTAATGAATTTGTCATGGGAATTTTGCGGGCACGCCTTGTGATAATTTGGACTCTAATTTCGAGCCCTTTATTTGTGATTTTAGGCTATGCTTTGCTTTTTGGTAAGTTGGGATTACCGAAATTAGGCGTTGCCGGAGTTGCGTGGGCTTATTCCATTACGTATTGGCTTTTGTTTTTTATAGTCCTGCTTTATTTTATTTTCACCAAGTTTTATCGGCAATACGATCTTTTTAAATTTAAAAAAGAGAGTTTTTTGTGCATAAAAAAACTAATAAAACTAAGCATACCTATTGCGCTTCAATTAGGGGCAGTTGCTTTTTCGTATTCTTATATGACTTATATGGTTGGCTGGCTTTCAGAAAGTTCTTTAGTAGCACATCAAATCGCAACCCAATATGTTAACGTTGCAATTATGATTCCATATGGGATGGCGCAAAGCAGCGCTGTTTTAGTGTCAGAAGCCATAGGCGCAAAGCGCCTTTTTGTGCGGCAAATGAGCTATTCGGGAGTCTTTATGGCATTGGCATTAGTGGCTTTATTTTCCATTTTGTATTGGATCATTCCCCGCATTTTAATTTCAGGATATTTGAATTTACATGACATAAAAAACTATAGCAGCATTTTTTTGGCTGTAATTTTATTGCTAATCACAGGATTTATTCAGTTGGCAGATACAATTAGTATTATGTTTACAGGAATTTTACGCGGTTTTCACGACACTAAAGTTCCAATGGTTGTTGCTATTTTATGCAATTGGGGTTTTGCTATTCCCATTGGGTATTGCCTCGCATTCTTTTATAAGTTTGGAGTAATTGGAATATATTTTGGTTTTTTACTAGCTTCTTTTTTTAGTGTATTATTGCTTGTTAATAGATTTAATAAATTATGCAACCCAAAGCAAATTTATAATTCAGAATTAAATTATAAATAATTATAAATTTTAAGAGATAATCATGAAAACAATAAAAGTGTTGCTTGTGGAAGATGACGATCTTGCTCATCCTTTAATAAGCAAAATTGTACAAGAAGTTTTTAACACATCTTTAGAGATGGTAGAAACTGGGATTGAGGCCGCTCGCTCAATCGAAAAGAATGCGTATGATTTAATCCTTATGGATTTAGCGCTCTTGGAAAGTGATGGTTTTCGCATTACACAGGAAATTAGAGCGCGTAAAGATGCAAAGAAAAATGTCGTTATTGTTGGCATCACAGCTTTTTTAACTGATGCGGTAGAAAAGGTTTGTTCAAAAGTTGGGATGAATAAGGTTTTTGCGAAACCGTTTACAAAGGAAAAGTGTTTAGAGATTAAGCAGGAGTTTTTTGCTGAGTAAATCTTTTTTTCAATATTCGAGAAATATTACTAACAGCTAAAATTTATCCAATATTCCCTCGAGCTCGTCTAAGCTGTTGTAATGAATGGTAATTTTGCCATTACCTTTATCGTTGTGCGAGATTGATACCTTTGCACTTAATTTATCTTTGATTTTTCTTTCTAGAGTGGAAATATTTGGATCTTTAATTTTAACTAAATTTTCTGAAGATGTTGTATTTTGTAAAACATGAACCAGCTTTTCTGTTGCACGTACAGACAGATCTTTATCTCGTATTATTTTAGCGGCTTTTATTTGTTTTAGTTGATCTAGCGCAAGCAATGCACGCGCATGACCCATTTCAAGGTCGCCGTGCTGTACCATAACTTTGACTTCGTCATGCAGTTCCAAAAGGCGTAAAAAATTAGAAACAGTAGCCCTAGATTTGCCAACTGTTTCAGCGATTGATTGATGCGTCATTTGAAATTCTTCGATTAATCTTTTTAACCCTAAAGCCGTATCGATTGCGTTAAGGTTTTCCCTTTGAATGTTCTCAATAAGCGACATGGCAATCGCCTGCTCATCGGAGATTTCGCGCACAATTGCTGGAATTTCCATAAGTCCGGCAAGCTGCGCCGCACGCCAACGTCTTTCTCCAGCTATTATTTCATAACTTTCGCTATGGTCTCCTTTGGCAATCGAGCGTACTACTACAGGCTGAATTATGCCTTGAGTGCGGATGGAGTCAGCGAGCTCCTCCAGAGTTTCCGGATCAATATCGTGCCGCGGTTGGAATTTTCCGGGTTGCAGAATTTCAATTGGTAATTTGCGCAATGCACTTTTTTGTGTGGCTGTAGTTGGTGTTGTAGCTTCAGTTTTGGCAATATCACTTAATAATTCCTTTAAACCGAGGTTGGCAAAATTTTTGCCCAGTGTTGTTTTATTGTGCGTCGCCATGATTTTTTTCACTAATTGCGTTATTCATTTTGGTGATGATTTCCCCGGCTAAAGCGAGATATGCCATGGCACCGGGAGATGAGTTATCATACTGCAAAGCCGGCATTCCATGGCTTGGGGCTTCTGCCAAACGTACATTTCTTGGAATAACAGTATCGTAAACCTTACTTTGAAAGTGTTGCAAAAGCTGTTCAGAGACTTCTAAAGTCAAACGATTACGGCCATCATACATTGTGCGCAGCAAGCCTTCAATTGTTAATTCAGGATTGGCTGATCCTTTAACGCGATCGATTGTTGCAAGGAGGCTAGCAAGTCCCTCAAGGGCATAGTATTCACATTGCACCGGAATTAATACTGAGTTTGCAGCTACCAGGGCGTTTATTGTCAGCATGTTAAGCGAAGGAGGACAGTCTATCAAAATAAAGTCATAATTATCTTTAACAGCGGCAAGCAATTTTTTCAGGTAATATTCGCGATTTTCCAGCCTTAGCAATTGGACTTCCGCACTAATTAGTTCGGCATTAGAAGGCAGTAAATCATAACCGGCATTTGTTTTAGTAAGAACGGTTTCTAAAGCTGTATTTTGCAGCAATAAATTGTTCATGGATGCTGGTAAAGAGTTTTTGTCTACGCCGCTTCCCATTGTGGCATTGCCTTGCGGATCAAGATCAATCAAAAGGACTTTTTTTTTCACGGCTATAAGCGATGCAGCCAGGTTAATGCTGGTTGTTGTTTTTCCAACTCCTCCTTTTTGGTTTGTTACAGCAATAATTCTATTCATATCATATTAAATTAAAGTAATACAAACTAAATGTCTTTCTGCGTTTAAGTAGGGGACTTTTAACTGATGGATTTTAATTTTTGCCAAATTGCTTATTTCATCAAGCTCATTTTCTGGATATTTTCCTTTCATAACAAGAAGTTGTCCCTTTGGAGATAAAAGATGCCGCGTAAGGATAATAATATCACGTAATGATCCAACAGCTCTAGCGATTATAGTATCAAAGCCTGAAGCAAAGTTAAACTGTTCGACTTTTGATAAGATCACTTTTACATTGCCTAGTTTTAAATTTAAGACGACTTGGTTCAAAAAGGAAATTTTTTTATTGTTGCTATCTAGAAGAGTGAAATTATATTGAGGAAATACCAAAGCCAAAGGTATGCCGGGAAGACCTGCTCCAGTGCCAAAATCTAAAATGGATTTTCCTTTTAAATATGGCGCAATCGCCAGGCTGTCTAAAATGTGTTTTACAACTATTTCTTCTGTTTCGGTGATTGCAGTCAGATTTATAACTTTATTCCATTTTTGCAAAAGCTCGATGAAGGCAAAAAAATTATTTTGCGTTTCGGAAGAGATTTTAAATCCTAAAGTTGTTATTCCTTCATTTAATATTTTATCTATTGTGTTTTGCATTATAACCAAATTATACATTAGATGACTTTGCAACGCACCAAACGTCAATTTGCACTATCCCGCTTTGTTCTAAAGTTTTACAAAGTTCATTTACAGTGTTTCCTGTTGTATAAACGTCATCGATTATTGCAACGTATTTGTAATTATTATTTTTTGTTACTGTGAAAGCCTGCTTTACATTTTGCGCGCGTTTCTTTGCTGAAAGTGCCGATTGCATTGCTGTATTTTTTGTGCGGCTGCAGCAAAACCGGTCAATTTTAATTTGTAATTTTTTGCTGACGGGTTTGGCAATTTCTAACGCCTGGTTGAATCCGCGTTCTTTGAGCCGGTTTTTATGCAGTGGCACAGGGATTATGATTTCTGGTTTTTCTTTATTTTGATATTCAAGAAAAAGATGTTCGGCTAATAGATTACCTAAAAGATTTGCATAAGAAAGTTTATGGTTGAATTTGAGTTTGGTGATAAGGTAGTCGACGGGGGAATGATAGAGATATAAAGCCAATATCTTCGAAGTGTTCTCATTATTTTTCTCAATTGATTTTATTTGTGGTAACTCATTTTTACATTGGACACAGAGGTTGATGTTGTCTTGCGCAACTATTCCACTACACAAGGCGCAGCTGTTGGGAAAGAAAAGATTTTTTATCTGCTTTATATGTTTTTGCATGTTTTGCATTATAATGAGTAAAAT
>PLMI01000002.1 GCA_003142435.1 Coxiellaceae bacterium
CAGGCTAAAGCCTGCGACTACCAAATTAAAAAAAACCGAAAATACTAATTATTCAACAAAATAAAAGTAAAAACATGTAATAAAAAAATGTAGTAAAATCAAATAGTTACGAAAAATGCCTATTATTCTTCATTGCAAAGATAGTTTATAGTAAAATGCCTGAAAAATAAACGAAATGAATTGAAAGAATCCGGCATAAAATAATAGAAGGGCGATTAGCTCAGCGGGAGAGCACTGCCTTCACACGGCAGGGGCCACTGGTTCGATCCCAGTATCGCCCACCAGATTATAGTTTAACCAAATGGTTATTTCATGAATAGTTGATTTCACAGCCTCTGACTGCTTGCTCCTAGGGCTAAGGCTTCGCACTAGCAGGCATTTCCACATTCGCCCCTTCCGTCCCAATTATATTATCTTTAGGATTGTCTCTACCTTTTCCTAATATACCACTTTTTTTCTTTTCATTTTCTTGTATGCACTTTGCTAATTCTTCCTTGTGTTCTTCACCCAATTCGATACGTATATTATGACCCAGTTTACGTTCGGTGAGTATAGTATCGGCAAGTAATGCTACTGCCGAAGACGTGATTTTATTATTAGTTAAATTCAAAAAAGTAAGTGAGCAACTCATCCTATCCTGTAAAACATCAATAATATTTTTTACTCCAACCATACCAATAGCATTGTTAGAAAGATCTAAAGAAGTGACTTGTCCCGGAGAGTTTAACAAAATATACACTAGATACTGTGCCCCGTAATCTCCAATGTTATAATTACTTAGGTTCCAAACAGAATCATCCTCGAGGTTTTTACATAAATTATCTACGATTTCAATTTGTTTAAGACAAAGATCAAGTTCAATTTTGTGCTTTTCATCCACCTCAATCTTTACATCACACATTTTTTTTTGGCGCATTTGAAACACCGTAAAAGCTAATTGGAAAATTCCCTTCGCGTCAATTTTACTATTGGAAAAATTTATTGAAGTAAGTGGACCTGCATGATTTCTTACCAAAACATGTCGTATCTCCTCAATACCCAAACTACCAATTTCACTATTCGAAAGATCCAAACAAGTAGTTCTAATTTGATCATTAAAACCGCTTAAAATAATAGCTATATATCGCGCTCCAACACTATTTATTTTGCAATCACCGTTAAATCTTAAAGAAGCAACCTCGTCATGATTCCCTAAAGCAGCAAATACCGCTTCAGCTTGCGCGAGACCCATCTCAAAATCCGCCTTGCTCTTTTTATCCACTTCAATCTTTATATCACGCCTCTTTACTAGGCGCATTTGAACCACAGTGAAGGCAAGGAGCAAAATCCCTTCATAGTCAATTTCATTATCGCAGAGATTGATATGAGTAAGGGAGTTTTGGGAGGTAAACAATACCGAAGAAAGTACTGGGATTACCTTCTTAGTAATTGCATTCACTGAAAGGTCTAAAACAGTAAGAGAACAATTTGGGTTTTGCCGCACGGCTTCGAAAATAATTTTTAGTGCATCATCCCCTATCCCGGTTTTCCGGAGACACAAGTAGCGTAGCTTGCAATCTTCACGTTTTAAAGAAGAGGCTATCTCATTTATATCCGTAACATCCTCACCAATTTTTACGCTTTTCAAGTCTAATAACATACTGCCAATACTTGGACCGGGCGCATAAATCGTTCTTACCATTAGAGGACGGATAGAGTCAGCACCAAAAACCCAAGATACAAAGTTGCACTTTACATGTTCCAAGGCCAAACCCAGATGATAATATATCACATCTCTTTCATAACCTTGACCTTGGACATTACATCGAAATTCCAAGTACTCTAACTGGCAATTACCTGCGACCGACAAAAAATTAATAGCTTTTTCTGCATCTTCTTTGTTTGATATTTTGAAGCATAAGTAGAATACACCTAAATCAGCTTGCAAAGTTTGCTCAGCACCAACACTCCCTTCGCTACTTTTAGACATAGCTTTTACTCTGCGATATCTTTCTATAACCTTATATGCATCTTCTTTTTTAAGCCCAGAACCATAATTCTTACATAGTTCTTCAAAAGGATCTAAGAAACGGTTTTCCTCCTTGCTAGAAAACGCTTTTAGAAAGGGGCAAATGTAGCGAACTAAATCAACATATCTTGAATCCTTGGACGCATTTTCAACTCCGTCCACTCCTCGTATATTTTTTGCTATAGCCTCAGCACAATGGAACCATAAGGGAAATTCTTTTTCTAATAATTTCCGCCATCTTTGAACATCCCCAGTAATATAATCTCTCAATGTGTATCCTGCTAATGGAGCCTTTAAAAGCTGACGGGTAGAATCTGTGGAATGCATATGTGTTTACCAGTATATTTAATTATTATAATAGACTAAATTATTACCCAAAACTTGAGAAATTTCAACCATGTATTAAGATAACCTTGATATATTGGTTCGTATAAAAACTAAGCTCTGCGGATTGAATTCAATGTTGAACCACTACGATGCCACTAATTCGATCTCTGTATCGCCCACCAGATTATAAATAAGAAATAAAGCCTTTGATTTTCGAAACTACTAAACCACTATTATTGTTTTGCGGTAGGAGCCGAACAAATAGTAGAAGAGGCTCTACCATCTAATACCGTTGCCAATTCTAATAAAGGAGGTATTTTGTAATGCGTACAATTTACCATTACACTTTCTAATTTATCATAAATATGCTGTACTTCTCTACATTCCTCCATTACCTCCTTTGAAGGCAGATCACTCCGTTTCAAGTAATCGAAAAATGAATGCTGTGGTTGGAAGTTTGCAACAACTGCGTTAGCCTGCCGCAATAATCCTTCGATATGACTTCTTAACTCACTAGATATTATACCTACTACATCTATCTCAGATATTCTTGAAAATATTACCCCTTGGACAACATTCAATAAAACATCATATTTTTCTACATTTCTTGGGTATTTTTCCTTTAATACTTCAATTTCACTTATAATATTTGCAATCGCCGCAAGATAAGGACCTGTAAAGATCTGATTAAGATTTTTTTTAATTCCATCAAATGATTTTTTGTTATTTAGTACCTCGGGTAATTCCCTTACCAAATTTTCAAGTCTATCCAAAATCATTTCTCGAAAACTCACATTATCATTAGAAAAAAAAGCCTCACGTAAATTTGCTCTTATTATTCTAAGCTCCTCATAATATAATGTTGTTTGTTTGGTGTTGAAATTAAACTGAGAAATATCAATAGGTATACCTTGCGATAGTGCACTGAGCTGTAAATCAAGAAAGTTATAGGCTAACGCTTGTTGTAACTGTGATGTTTGCTTAACAACTAATAATGCACAAAAATTATCTTTTGCAGTTTTACTTTCCTGACAGTCTGGATTACAAAATAAAAAAGTAAGGTAGCTAAGAAAGAACGTAGCGCCTTCTGGATTTAATGTTCGATCCTGTTTTGCTATCCTTATTAGTCTTAATAAATTACTGTTATTACAAGCTAGGGCGCATATTCTCTGCTGCGATTGTCCATTCGCATCTACTACACTTTCAAATATTTCAAATAATGGTTCATTCTCAAACAATGATATTCCGTTAAATTTAATACTATATACAACTTCACTTATATAAAAATAACTATTATTATAAGACAATAAAGTAGTATCGTATTTACTCCTTTTGGAAGAAAAATCCAGTTCTTCCGCCATAGCTTCAGCTTTCCTAGCCAATGTTGTAGACAAAGTTTTAGACAAAAATGAAATAAGATAACATTTAAAGGCAGTGCCTAGTACTATACTAACCACATAATTATTAGTTAGTCCTTGAGGATAGTTACCCAATCTAGCTAATTCTTTTTTCACAGCTTGTGCATTTTCGACTTTTTCAATTATTTGTCCAGGAACTTGAATAAGANNCTGATCTAGACATATCCAAAAATAACATGTTTAAATTATTTTCTACTCCTTCTTGACTAATACTTCCCTGTTCAGGTAACAAACGACCGTGCGCGGGATCACCAAACACTGGATGTGTTTCCATCAAACTCAACTCGAAGTGCTTTTTTGGACATGCTTGTGCAAAACTTTTTTCTGGATCGCGGTAATCTATTACATAATTGTAATTAGGCAATTTTAATAAATCTTCAGGATCCCGAAGACTTGCATTTGGTTTTCTAGAATCGGGGGCGATGTATTTTTATTATCTAAATTACTACCTTCTAAGGCCATAATATCTA
>PLMI01000084.1 GCA_003142435.1 Coxiellaceae bacterium
GCAATTTTTGCGAGCGTAACCCCGGGGAAAGGTCGGCAACTGCCTAATCTTAACGAAGGTCAATGCGAAAATAACTACTAAGCTTAGCCGTCTATTGTTATAATATTTTATTTTTTAAAAGGAAAAACAATGAATCACTATCGCCAGGAACTATTTTTCAACACATCAACGAAAATTGCCTTTGTTAATATTACGCCAGAAGTTGCGGAATGCGTTAAAAAAAGCGGCATTAAAGAAGGGTTCGTGCTCGTAAATTCTATGCACATAACTTCTTCGGTCTTCATCAACGACGATGAAATTGGCTTGCATCACGACTTCGCCGTGTGGCTCGAAAAACTGGCTCCGCATTCTCCAATTGACCAATATCGTCATAATGATACCGGCGAAGACAATGCTGATGCGCATCTAAAACGCCAAATAATGGGCCGCGAAGTAGTCGTTGCAATTACCAATGGGAAACTTGACTTTGGCCCCTGGGAGCAAATATTTTACGGTGAATTCGATGGCCAAAGGCAGAAACGTGTGTTGGTGAAGATTATTGGTGAGTAAAAAAAGCAAGTTATTGCAGATCTTTGCAAGAACATACTTCACAAACTTAGTTTTCATCAGAACCAAATTCATTATTTAATAAAAATTTCCAAACTGGTAATCTTTCCTTCTGCAAAGGAAACTTTAGCTATAAAGTTTCCTTATATAATAAATTAAAAGATATACCAAGGAACACAATGGATTATAGGGAGAGTAGCTTTTGAGGATCTAGTTCTTACAATTTCTGCAATTTTTCACGAAAAATACTCTAATAACATTCAATGTGATACGCGGGAAAGGTGAGATCAAATAATAATGAATGGTTTCCAGCTCTCAGTGATTTCATCAATAAAGGCTGCAATTAGCATTTCCTGCGCCACGGCTTTTTCAATTCCTCGGCTTTGCAGGTAAAAAAGCATCTGTTCGTCTAATTGGCCAACTGTTGCTCCATGAGAGCAATTAACGTCATCAGCATATATTTCAAGCTCAGGAGAGGTTTTTATTTTTGCGCTGTCGCTTAGCAATAAATTTTTATCTGTTAAGTGCGCTTCATTTTTTATTGTATCTTTTGCCACAAAAACTCTACCGCTGAAATCAGCTGATGCATCGTCATCAATCACTCCCTTGAACAATGTTTTGCTAACACAATTTGAAGCATCATGCTCAATTCGTAAAGCCAACTTTAAATGCTCACTTTCTTTAACCACATATAATCCTGTGAGGTCGCAAGCAACATTTTCATGATGTAATTTTATAAAAATATGGTCTTCTGAAAAAAGTGAACCATCAAGGATATAAGAACATTTTATCTTACTTTGCTTTTCTGGAGATATCTGCAAATTTGCAACATGTTTTGCATTTATTCCGCGCGGCTGCAATTTAAAATAATTTACTTCTGTAGATTCAGCAGCATTAATAGATGTAAAAAAATTAGCAAATCCGTTATTTTCTTCAAAGCTCACATGTTTTTCAAAAAAAGTAACCTTTGCACCTTTTTCTACGACAAGTAAATTATGAGCATTAATAAAGAGCGCTGATTTTTTTGTAGAAATAAATAATAATTGAACTGGGTCGGAAATTACGGCATCTTGCTTCACTTTCAAAAACAATCCGTCTTGCATTAAAGCCACATTTAAAGACGATAATTCCTGTGTTTTATAATCAAAATCAGAAAAATATTTTTTGCAAAAATTTTCGTGAACTTGCAAAGCGTCACTAAACCTTGAAATTTCCACTCCACTGTCTTGCCTGATTTTATCGGATAAATCAGCGCAAAAAAAACCATCCACAAAAACCAGCAGTAACCTTTTTTCACTTAGCCGATGTTGCGATAAAAAATCAGATGAAATGCCAGAGCAATTAGGCTTATTTTTGCTTGCTTGGCTTTGCAACAAACAGCCATCACCTATTATTTTCTGCCAGCGCGATGCTTCATTAGCCAAAAAATAATCAAAGCACTTCTTTTGCAATTCTCTTAGCCAGGGCTTATCTACATCTATCATTCCAACCACCCGTAACCTTTTTCTTCTAACTCTAAAGCCAATTTTTTGTCGCCTGATTGCACTATTTTTCCTTTATACAAAATATGTACAAAATCAGGCTCAATATAATTTAATAACCGTTGATAATGAGTTACTACAATAAAAGAACGTTCAGAATTGCGCAGGGAATTTACGCCTTTGGAAATAATTTGCAAGGCATCGATGTCAAGGCCAGAATCTGTTTCATCTAAGATAGTAAGTTTAGGCTCCAATAACATCATCTGTAAAATTTCATTGCGTTTTTTTTCACCCCCGGAAAAACCGACGTTTACCTCTCGCTGTAAAAAACTTTCATCCATTTCCAAAGAATGCATTTTTTCTCTTACCAAACTCGTAAAGTCAAAAGCATCCAATTCTTTCTCACCTCTTTTTTTACGTATGCTATTTAAAGCGGCTTTTAAAAAATACATGTTGTTAATTCCTGGAATTTCTATTGGATATTGAAATGCTAAAAATATACCCAAAGTAGCGCGTTCTTCTGGAGGCATAGTTAAAATATTTTTTCCAGCAAATTCAATGCTTCCTTTAGTTACCGCAAAATTCTCACTACCTACTAAAATATTTGCAAGCGTGCTTTTTCCAGAACCGTTAGGCCCCATAATCGCATGAACTTCGCCTGGTTTTATTTCGAGGTCAATACCATGCAAAATTTCTTTGTTATCTGTTTTTACGTATAGATTTTTTATTTTTAACATAATAATATTTTCTCAAATTTCATCTGTTCGTAAAATATCGTTTTTCGTTAAAATCAAGAGGCGGCCTACCTTTACCCAGGGCGGCTCGCAAAAAACGCTCGCGTGCCCTGGGCTAGAAATTAGGCTGACCTTTCAGGCCAGCTGTATGTAAATTTTAAAAATGCTAAAATTTATATGCATTTTCTAGACTAACTTCAATTAATTTATTCGCCTCAACGGCAAACTCAAGCGGCAACTCCTGAAAAACTGTGCGGCAAAAACCATTTACTATCATAGCTACAGCGTCTTCAGGCTTAATGCCGCGCTGCCGGCAGTAAAAAAGCTGCTCTTCGCTGATTTTAGAAACGGATGCTTCATGCTCAACTTTTGCCGTTTTATCGCGCACATCAAGCACAGGGAAAGTATGCGCTCCGCAAGTTGACCCCATCAGCAAAGAATCACATTGCGAATAATTGCGCGCATTTTTTGCGCCCGGCAAAACTTTCACCATACCACGATAGGTATTTTGCCCTTTGCCGGCGGAAATACCTTTGGAAATGATAGTACTTTTGGTATTTTTACCGATGTGAATCATTTTCGATCCAGTGTCCGCCTGCTGAAAATTATTGGTCAATGCAACGGAATAAAATTCACTCATCGAATTATCGCCCTGCAAAATTGTACCGGGATATTTCCAGGTAATTGCCGAGCCGGTCTCAACCTGCGTCCAGGAAATTTTAGAATTTACGCCCTGGCACAAACCGCGTTTGGTCACAAAATTATAAATACCGCCCTTGCCTTCTTTATCTCCAGGATACCAATTTTGCACAGTGGAATATTTAATTTGGGCATTATTCAACGCCACGAGTTCAACTACAGCAGCATGCAATTGATTTTCATCGCGCATTGGCGCTGTACATCCTTCAAGATAACTTACAAAACTATCGTCCTCAGCAATAATTAACGTCCTTTCAAATTGCCCAACTTGTGCAGCATTAATACGAAAATACGTTGAAAGCTCCATAGGACAGCGCACACCTTTTGGAACGTAAACAAAAGAACCATCGCTAAAAACTGCTGCGTTTAAGGCGGCGAAAAAATTATCTCCTGTCGGCACCACAGTTCCCAAATATTTTTGTACCAATTCAGGATGAAGTTGTACTGCCTCAGAAAAGGGGCAAAATATTACGCCAACATTTGCTAATTTTTCTTTGAACGTAGTTGCGACAGAAACGCTGTCAAAAATAGCATCAATTGCAACTCCAGCAAGTTTCGCATGTTCACTTAAGGGAATTCCGAGTTTTTTATAAGTTTCTAAAAGTTTGGGATCAACTTCGGCTAAACTTTTGGGCGCATTTTCTGCAGATTTTGGAGCTGCGTAATAAATTATGCTTTGGTAATCGATCTCATTGTAATGAATATGTGCCCACTTCGGCGGCTTCATTTTAAGCCACAGGCGATAAGCTTCCAACCTCCACTGCAACATAAAAGCGGGCTCTTTCTTTTTTTGCGATATTAGCGCAATAATTTCTTCATTTAACCCTGGAGGGAAAATATCGCTCTCAATATCAGTTACAAACCCATATTGATATTCTTGTGCTATGGTATCTTTTATTTTTTTTTTGTTTGTCATTTTTTAAAAATAATTCGCAAATTTTTTTCTCTTTATTTAGTTTCTCATGCATCGTTTTTCGTTAAAATTAGGCAGTTGCCAACTCTCCCCCAGGGTTACAGTCACGAAAATCACGTGACCTCACCCTGGGCTATGACTATATTGACCTTTCAGGTCAAATGGTTGAAAAAAACATGTAATAAAAATATTTTTTACTCTTAACACAATTTACTCCTGCAATATATTTTTAAATTCATCAGGAATTTCAATTTTCTCTGGAGGGATTTCAACAATTTTGCCATTCTGCGATATTACTATACTTTTTCCTGCTTTCTTATGCTCCGCTAAAGCTCTCGCAACACCTCGTTTTACACCAAAATCCACTTTATTAAAAAAATCATTATCTTGTTCATTTTGAACACTCATAATTTCACCTCATTTAGCAACTGCCATATCTTATTATCATTTACGATAACATCAGATTTCATATTTTCGCGAGCTATCAACTGCAGCAAAAGCCATTTCTTCGGCCTTAAATGGAGATAACCCTGCAGCGATAGCATCGGCATTAACATATTCTTTACAATGCAAAATATCTGGCAATAAATCCATAGATGCTGTTGTTTTCCCAGCCCCATTAGGTCCTGCAATCATAAATATTTTCGGCATAATATCTAGCATCAATTAAACTATATATAATTGTATTTTCAATTATCTAAACCCACAACTTCAAAAAAGCATTTGCGCTTTTTCCCGGCATTAACCACTTAACGCCGCTCACGGTATTCATAGCATTGGGAAATCCCATCCACGGCTCAATGCAAATAAATGGCTGCGTTTCCTGCGTGTAAAGCTGCACATAATTAAACAAATCCGGGTCTTCCAGACCGATAACTTCCATATTAATCTTAAACCCGTCAGGAAATGCAAGCGAAGTTTTCTTATCCTCGCTTAATTCAACAAGTTGTTCATTGATATTTGGATCAGCAATTGATACCGGCAAATCAAATAATGGTTGCTCGCCAACTAAATCAGCAAGCTTTTCATTATAGCAAAAACGACGCTTTGGTTTATAGTCTAACATTACCTTTTCCTTGCCATGATGCGGTTTTGGCGTTAAAAAATAAGGATGAAATCCGGCATAATAAGGCATTGGCTTGTCACCCATATTTGCATAGCGTTGCGCGCAAGTTAAAACACCTTTGCTTATTTGATATTTTAATTCAATCAAAAAATTAAATGGATATTGTGCGAAAGTTTCAGGCGTGTCGCGCAACGCCAATGTAATTCCATCGTGAAAATACTCCGCAACATGCCACTGCATATAGGGAGCAAAACCGTGAATTTTCATGTTATAAAGTTTTCCGTCATACAAATAATTTCCTAAAATGCCGCCACGCTCGAGGCGTGCACACACAGGAAAAATAAATGGCCAGCCACCGGGTAAATGAGGATTTCCCTTTTCCCAAAAGTGATCATGTAAAAACAAAATCTCCCGCCCTTTATTTTGAAATGGCAAAACAATCGATGAGCCCACTCCTCCTTTATCAGGGACAAATGAGGCTTGCGATATTTCATCGTCTGCCATGATAGTGTAAACATCAAATCCTTTATAATGAGTTTTTTGCGACATGGTAATCTCCAAAAACAAATTTTAACAACTGCACGAATATTAATATAATAACGCATATAATACCATTTCCCATTTAATTTTAGACAAGGTGCGCATGAAGACGAGCAGCGGAGCATACTTTTAGGTATGTGAGCAGCGATGTCGAGTGCGCAACGCAGTATAAAGTTAAACGGGAAATGGTATAATAGCAGAAAATAGGGGAAAAGTCGGGGGTGATCAATGCAGAAAGACGATTACCATTCTGAAATTTATTATTGCATAATTGTACAATTTATTGTACAATTTGTTATATGATAATAAATAAAGGTAAACCATGAAAGCAATACAATATTCAAAAGCCAGACAAAACTTAGCAAAAATAATGGATAAAGTTTGTGATGAACACGAACCCCTTATTATTACGCGTAAAGCAGAAAAAATGGTTGTTATGATGTCTTTAGCAGATTTTTATTCAATTGAAGAGACGGCATATTTGCTCAGAAATCCAACAAATGCTAACCATTTAAGAAAAAGCATTAAACAATTTAAACAAGGAAAATACCAAGAACATGAGTTAATTGAATGAAAATTCTTTGGACTGATGTAGCATGGGAAGATTATAGCTACTGGGTTGCTCGAAATAAAAAAATTTTAGAAAGAATAAACAAACTCATTAAAGATATAGAACATAACCCATGCACTGGGATAGGAAAACCAGAACCATTAAAGTTCGACTTGCATGGGAAATGGTCTAGAAGAATCGATAGTGAGCATCGATTAGTATATGAAGTTAGTAATAAGAAAATTGTTATTTATAGCTGCAGGTACCATTACAAATAAATTATAAGTCCATTAACCTTTTATTCAGTAATTTAATTATGTCAATATTAGCAATCTTTATAATTTGTACTCTTGTAATTTTATGCGTTGCTATCACGATTTTTATTTTTAAAAAAGATATCAACGCAATTTCTCTGCGGCTCTTAGAACGCGAACGAATCTACAAAGAAAACCGTCAAGACAGCACTGAACTTCTGCTCAAATTTGACGAACATCAATTAAAAAACTTGCAGCGAGTTTTAGAAACGCTGCAAAACGGCATGGGTGACATTCGCTCGCAAATTACTTCAACTTTAAAAATAAATACTGAAGAACTTAGCAAACGCGTCGACAAATTGACTTCTGATACAAATTTACAATTAAAAGAAATTAGCGGCCAGGTTGAAAAAAGATTAACCGAAGGTTTTGAAAAAACTACGGCAACGTTTACCGATGTTGTAAAACGCTTGGCATTGATCGATGAGGCACAAAAGAAAATTACTGAGCTTTCCGGAAATGTAATTAATTTACAAGAAATTTTAAATGACAAACGTTCGCGCGGTGCTTTTGGCGAAGTACAGTTAAGCGCATTAATCAATAACATCATGCCACCGGAACATTTCGCGCTTCAGTACACTTTGAAAAATGACAAACGTGCCGATTGCANNCGCTGGAAAGCTATCAAAAACTCGCTTCATTGCAGGCGACATCAGCAGAAAATGAAAAACACAGCATTGAACAGCAATTCAAAATTGACATCAAAAAACACATCAACGACATTGCAGAAAAATACATTATTCCAGGAGAAACGGCAGATGGTGCGCTGATGTTTATTCCCGCTGAAGCTATTTTTGCAGAAATTCACGCTCGCCATCCTGACCTTGTTGAACTTTCGCATAAATCTAGAGTTTGGATGGTTTCGCCAACAACGATGATGGCTATTTTAAATACAGCTCGCGCCGTAATTAAAGATGCGGCAACCCGCAAACAAATTCACATCATTCAAGAGCACTTAATCGACTTAGGCAAAGACTTTGNNCGCATGGATAATTTAGCACAGCACATTAGCCTTGCGCATAATGACGTTGAAGAAGTTCATCGATCATCTAAAAAAATATCGAGTCGTTTCAGCAAAATCGAAAAAGTTGAACTAAGCGAAAATGATAATAAAATCGCTAAAAAAGACATTGAAGAACTGGAAGTTTCCTCTGAAGAACAAAAATAAACAAAAAAATGCGTCTTTTTTATAAGTATTTGATTTT
>PLMI01000087.1 GCA_003142435.1 Coxiellaceae bacterium
AAACCAGTTTACATAGAAAATACGCGGAGTTTTATTGCCTAATTTATCTCCCATGTCGAGCCAATGTTGAAAATAATCCGCCATGTTGTAGCCACAAAAAGGCTTCATTGCGAAAGGGTCGCGCCGTAATACGCCGACGTTGCCAATGTTAGCTGCCGTTGTTTCTGAAGAGGCAGTCGCACCTAAAAATACACCATGATCCCAGTTAAATGCTTCTGTTACCAAAGGAATGGTCTCGGCGCGGCGGCCTCCGAAAATAAAAATATCGATGGGAACGCCTTGAGAATTTTCCCAATCTTTGCTTATAAGTGGACATTGAGATGCCGGAACTGTAAAGCGGGCATTGGGATGCGCAGCAGGAGTCGGTGATCCTTGCGTCCAGTCGCTGCCTTGCCAATCGATAGTATGAGATGGCACAACTTTGTCCATCTCTTCCCACCAAATATTGCCGTCGTCTGTTAATGCACAATTAGTGAAAATAGTATTTTCCTTGATTGTATCCATAGCAACTGGATTGGATCGATAAGAAGTTCCGGGCGCAACACCGAAAAAACCAGCTTCAGGATTAATCGCATAAAGACGGCCATCAGCGCCGATTTTCATCCAGGCAATATCATCACCAAGGCATTCGCTTTTCCAGCCCGGAAGTGTTGGTTGGATCATGGCTAGATTAGTTTTACCACAAGCAGAAGGAAAAGCTGCAGCAATGTGATATTTTTTTCCGGCAGGACTAATTAAACGCAAAATAAGCATATGCTCTGCCATCCAGCCTTCATTTTTGGCCAAAACAGAAGCAATACGCAACGCAAAACATTTTTTCCCGAGTAAAGCATTACCCCCATAACCAGAGCCATAAGACCAAATCAAATTTTCTTGCGGGAAATGACTAATATATTTTTGCTCAATAGGAGCACACGGCCAAAGTGCATCTTTTTCGTTGTTTTTTAGGGGCGCGCCTACTGTGTGTAGACATGCTGTGAAAGAACCATTTGCTCCTAATGCTTCTAAAATTTTTGTTCCGACCCTTGTCATAAGGTGCATGTTACAAACCACATAGGGGCTATCTGTTATTTCGATGCCGATTTTGGCCATGGGCGAGCCAAGCGGCCCCATAGAAAAAGGAATTACATACATCGTTCGTCCTTGCATTGAGCCTTTATACAAATCGCGCATCGTTTGTTTTAAAGATTCGGGATCAACCCAATTGTTAGTTGGTCCAGCGTCATCTTGTGAAGTAGTGCTTATAAATGTACGTTTTTCGACTCTGGCAACATCACTCGGATCAGAACGGAATAAAAAACTATTCGGGCGTTTTTTTAGCGGAATAGCCATGCCGCTTGTAACCATTTGTTGCATCAAGTGGTTATATTCTTCTTTGCTGCCATTGCACCAGTATATGTCTTTGGGTTGGCACATATTAACTATTTCTTGTATCCAAGTATTTAATGCCTTGTTTGAAGTGGAAGAGTATGTCATAAAGTGTTCTCGGGATCGCCTTGTAAAGATTTTAAATAATTAATTTTTGCCCATAAAAAAAATCGTATATGGAAGGGTAAAATTTTCCATGGCCATTGTTTGGGGTAAAAGTTAATTCTCCAAAATAAATTTTATTTCTTACATTATATAAATCAACACGCACAAAAGAAAAATTCTCTGAAAGTTTTGTGACAATTTTTAACATCATGTCTAAATTTATTGGTCGTTCAATTTGCCCCTTGTAAATTTCTAAATCACCAAGTGAGAAATTTAGCTCATTCCAATTTTTGTCAAATATTTTTCTCGTATGATTCTCGAATCTATCAATTTCAACAGTAAAAAATTCAACATTACCATTAAAACAAAAGAATTTATAATCTTCAGGAAGACCTCCGCATTCATCAAGTAATAGTTTTTCTACTATTATTTTTGGTTTAATATATTTGTACTGATGCTCCCTCCCCCAAATATAATAATTTTTTTTCAACCAACAATTACAAAGTTTTATAATGGATGCTTTATCTTTATCATTTAGCTTATTTTTATCAAACACTATTTTATTCCAACAACATCCATGATTAGCTTTAACAATAAAAGATTCTGGTAACTTATCAAAACAAACGTCCTTCGCTCTGTCAACAACTTGTATTAATGGAATAAGATATTCTGGGCCAATTTTTTCTGTGACATAATTCCGAACAAGAAACTTGTCGGTACAATAAGTATATAAAGGATTGTGATCATAGATTTTTTTCCAGTTTATTTTCTCAGTAAATGTTTTTGGATCTTTTAAATTCAATTTATAACCAAATTTTTTTTTATATTGTTTGCAAATGAACCTATAATCACTAACAAATAAATACATTAAATATGGAGAAGACTTAAATTTGATTTTCAAATATGGAAAATACTTACTAAATCTAATTTTCATTCATTTTGCTTATTTAGGTTTAAAGAAAATTTTAGTATTTCAATTAATATAATTATAGGGATAAGAGGATCAATTAAAAAATAATTGTCTAGAAAACTAATTTTCGCTTATTTATTATATATACATTCCTTCAAAATTCAAATTTTTGAGTCGACCAATAACTGATTGATTGTCAGCCATTATTATCTCTGCAAACAATTTGGTCGAACAAATCGGTATCTAGCTCATTAAAGAAGTGCGGGTTGACGAAGCATGCCAGAATTATGCCTATGAGCGCGGAGTTGATAAGCCGGAAATCGATCAGTGGAAATGGCCTTATTAAATGATACGGTATTGATGTTTGCAATTGATTTCACTACTCTTTTGGTAATTTAAACAATATTTGTTTTTGGTTGCAGATTAATTACAGGTTACCTTATGAGAAACAATACTTCTTTGTCATTAGTTACATATGATCAAGTCAAATCCAAGATTATTGAAATACGCAATCAAAAAGTTATTTTGGATAGTGATGTTGCAGAGCTTTTCGGTATCAAAACAAGAAGAGTTAATGAGGCTGTAAGCAGAAACATCAAAAAATTTCCTGACGGATATTTAATTGAATTGACTAACGATGAATGGCTTTTATTGAAGTCGCAATTTGCGACTTCAATAAAAGGGGGAAAGGTAAAGCTTCCAACGGCATTTACTGAGCGTGGTTTATATATGCTTGCTACTATTTTGAAAAGTCCACAGGCAATAGAAACAACCATTGCAATCATTGATACTTTTGCCCAAATTAAAGAACTAACTCAAGCGGTATATCAATTCGCCAAAACTAAAAACAACAAGCGAAGAATAAAGATATTTGAAAACAGTACGAAAATAGTTGCTGATTTATTGGATAATGAATTAACTGTTAGCCGGCTTGAAACAAGTTTCAAAATAAAATTACCATTTTTCGAAATTACCAGAAAAATAACCAAAGCGAAAAAGTGAAATCAAACGTTTTTTAAATGGATTTTGCAGTATTTCGCGGATAAAATCAAAGCCTAAACAGAAAAAATACTCCGCGAAGGAAATCCCATGGCGGGCGAATTAATACGTTCATTTTTTCTTAATATTACCCTTGTATACTTAAAGCATTAAAAACAAAATTATATAAATAAAATATGTCTCTCCCACTTTTTTTAGCAATAAAAGCAAAACCGCTTACAAAATTCAAAGTAATAGAAATATTACCAGCAATATGTGAGCATCAGCTTAATGATGTATATGTTATGAAAAAAATGCGTAAGCAAAGCATCTGGTACACTAAACTTCTAGGCACTTGCGAGGCTGCCTCATCTTTTTTTGCCGGAGAGTTTGCCAGACTTTTGGGAAACAGCGCAAACGTACCTTACCCTAAAAACAGAGTTATATCAGGTGAAGATGAAAGTGTGGTGGAAAGCGGGGGTAAAGAGGTTTATATAGCCTCAAAAAAAATCGTTGGATTTGAGGAAATGAATGAACAGAAATTGCATGAATTAGCTACTAATCCCTCGAAGTATGCGGGATTTGGAGTCGCTGTTATGGTGAAATACATATTGGAAGATCTAGATGATAAACTTCCGAATTTAGCAGATACGGATGGACAAATTGTTGCAATTGATTTTGACTGCTGTCTAAGCGAATTATCTCTCCCAGAAACAATAGAAGAATTAGGTCTTAAACTTGATGAAGTTTCTCGTGTTAGTTCAGAAGATATTGAATCTTTACCTCGACTTTCTTCAAATGGATTTACTCCATATAACTGGTTGTCAATGAAAATGAAAGGAAAGCTGTGGACAAATTCGGATTTTGCTTATGGCGACAAATCGGCTGCAAATAGTGATCTTGTCGCAATTGGATTAGATCCTAAATTTCGTAGAGAGGTAAATAACACCTTATTGAATTTAATTTTATTGCCGAAAGAGCTTCTTTCTAGATTTTTAAATTCATATATTGACCCTAGAGCTCTTGAGTGGGACCAATTGTGTGTGGCTGATCTATTGCTAGATAAACAAATAAAAGATATTTTAAATTTTTTTGATAAAAGGCCAGATAAATTCAAAGCAGCTGCTTTAGGTTCAGAAAAGTTTACTACGTATTTATTTGCCCCGAATTCAAGGGAGGATTTGAATGCCATGATTAATGAAATCCTATCTTTTAAAACTATTAGCAACATTCCTTTAGTTCCTCCTGATCAGAGGCAAATAATTGCTAATCAAATAAGGGCTAATTATGAGAATCTTATTCTGCAAGTCTTAGAAAATCGTCTAAAAACATATCGTAAAAAAATTATTCCGCTTACCTCAACATCTTCTCCGCGAATATTTGATGAGAAAGCAAGAAATGAGAAGGTTGAGGAAATTAAAATTGTTGATATCTTCTTAAGCAACCTCAAGCAGTTATTCAAAGGGGAAGCAAAACCTCAAGAATTGCTTTCTCTATCTCAGTTACAAGTACTACAAAATCAGGATGAATTAGGCAAAATTTTTTCTGACTTTAGTTTTTCTAAAGAAGCTCAGAGTTGTTGTCATTAAAATTTGCCAATACAGGTTATACCAAACTAAAAATTAATTACATAATTTTATTGCAGTCATTC
>PLMI01000098.1 GCA_003142435.1 Coxiellaceae bacterium
TAAAGAGGCAAGAGCCAAAAAAGGATTAATAAAAAGCAAAGATTTAAAATCATTATTCGAAGAACTTGGCATATAAATAATGCTATCCATTTCCAGCAAAAAAAAGTTTGAACGCGATGTAGAGCTTGCAACACGTCGTGGTAAAGATTTGTCCAAACTTAAAACTGTACTTGCATATTTGGTTGAACAAGAATCACTACCAAAACATTACAAAGATCATCCATTAGAAGGAGAATTTAATGATTGCCGGGAATGTCATACCCGAGCCAGATTGGCTGTTAATCTACTCTATTAACCACAATGATTTGATCTTATTACGTACAGGCAGTCATGCGGATTTGTTTTGATGCTTATTATGGCTTTAAAAGATAATAATGTTTGGGTTTATGGTGCGGTTTTAGACGCCCCAAAAACAATTTATGAAATCGATTTTAGTTCTGGTTCTGTTGCAAATTGTTTTAGGCGCTGAAGAAAAAGGCTTGCGCCGTTTGACTCGCGAATATTGTGACGAGTTGATGAAAATCCCAATGGTTGGCAGTATGCCTAGTTTAAACGTTTCTGTAGCAACGGGAATTTGTTTATTTGAAGCTGTAAGGCAAAGAAATGGTCTTGAAAATATAAATCCATAATTACGAAGCAATAATCAAAACTTCTTTTGAGATTCCATTGCTCAAAGCATACTTATAATCAAGTTTTTTTACCTCGATTGATTTTTTATATTTCTTTAACATTTTCACCAACTCATCAATGGTGGGCGTGCCGTCATCGCGGTAAGAAACAACTAAAATTGAATTCTTGAATTTTTTGAATAATTTTTCAAACGCTTGATGTATTTCGCCCTTATTGCACCATTCGTTCTTACCATTTTTGATTTTTTTATGTTTTGACTTCTCGTCAATCAGATTTGGCCACTCATCATAAAAAACAATTCCCTCAAGAAAATGATAAAAATCAAAATAATTTACACCGACACCTTTTGTGGAAATATAAGGTGTATCAATATAAACTAAATCAGTTTTAATATCTAAACCAAAAATATCAGAATGAAGTGCTTTATTTTTCTTTTCGTTATCAAAAACGGCATTATTTCCTTCCTCGACAAATTTTCTAAAGTGATTCTCAAATGGAGTGTCCCATGTTTTTTTATTCCCAAAACTCCTTTCTACTTCAGCAGTTCTGATATAAAGATTTTTTCGGTGAAATAAATTATAAGGTCGTTTTATTATGCATGCTTGAAAAAGCGAATAATAAGCCAAAGCTTGTTTATATTTATTTTTTATTTGCACTATATTGGTTATAACAACATCAAGCCACTTGTTTTCCTCATCTGTAAAATAAATGTCATGGAAGGTGTCATAAATAAATGTTGGATATTTAATTTTTAGGTTCTTCGTTAAAATAAAGTCAATGTCTTCGTTGCTTAATGTGATTTTTGAATTTTCAATTATTGCTAGCCCAACATAATAATTGAATTTTAATGAATCGTTATAAAAAACTTGCTTGCCATTTTTTTTGAACGAATACCCAACACAACCCGTCCCACCAAAAGCATCAAGAACAGAATCAAATTCTAAATCCCTTGTATAATAATCAATCCACTTGAGAATTTTATATTTACTGCCCTGATAGCGCGTTGATGGCAAAACACCAACCTTGTTAGCTGTTAAATCGCTAAAAAGTCGTAATTGCTGTTGTTTTGCTCCTGTCATAATGCTAAACGTTTTTGATATTTCTATATTTCAAATATTCTTTTAAGTTTGTGTATGGTGGTTTTCTTAATTTAGCGCTTCGTGCCATTTCAATCGTCATGTAATTCATCCAAAAATCATCGAAGATTTTTACACCTAATTTTGAAAATGGTCCTGCGCCTTCTTTGAGTTCGGATATTTTGACGCAAGAGCCGATATTCTTTGTGTTTCCGCTTCCGGGGCGGTCTTTGGCGATTTTGTATTTTTCCTGAACGATAAAGTCAAAATCTTTTACTACGGACAAAATTTCTTCAAGATCATCAATTGTATAAACTTTGTTTTCGTCAACAAGCTCCTTCTGCTGAGTATAGATAACGCCTAAAATATAATGCTTGCTGTATTCCTTGTATGGAAAAGTAATATTTTTATTTGAATCCCTAAATCTAAAATATCCGGTAAATGCTCCAAGAGTAAATCCAGATACATCACCATTTTCTTTTCTGTATGTACTTTTTAAATCAAGAGCCATTTTTTGCTTGTTCTTTGTTATGAAAGTAACATCGGGATAGTGATTTTGTTCAGCACAAAAGCGCATTTCAAAGCCATTTTCTTTTGCGAATTTTTGCAAAACAGGAAACATCATCAGTTCGATAATTTTTGAAACTACTTTTGTATCAACAGAAATCGTATAAATATTTTTTGCGACATCAATAAATCCTTTAACGGACCAATCGCCTGAAGGGGTGACAAGGACTTTACGAAAATCCTCCGTGTGCTTTAATAAACATTTTTGAAAATTATCTAGTTCCATAGTTGTTATTTTATTAAATCGTCAACGCCGACTTCTAATGCTTTAGCGATCTTTGTTAATGTTTCTATTGTTGGATTTTGATTGACACCATTTTCAATCTTAACAATGGTATTAAGGGATAAATCGGCAAGGCGAGCGATTTTTTCAAGAGAAAATCTCTTTTTAGCCCGCAGTTTCTTTAAGTTAGCTGCAATTTTATTGTGTGACATATCTTTTTCAATTGTTTAACATATATAGTATATAGAATATAATATAAAACATTTTTTCTTAATACTATAATAATAGCTAATTTTTTAAAAATTGTAAATGAATCTTTAGGGGGCATAAAGCTGGCGGAGAGGGTGGGAGTCGAACCCACGTGGGACCTTTGGAGTCCCCATCCGATTTCGAGTCGGCGCCGTTATGGCCACTTCGGTACCTCTCCTTCTATCTGCTAACAGCACCTACTTCTTAAGATTAGCACCTGGTGGAACTATTGAAACCGTATCTCCACTTTTAAAGGTTTTTTCTACCTTTGGCATAGGGTAATAATCTTTCATTTGCGAAGAGTCCAGATCCTTTGGAATAACCATTGGTTTTAAGTTATGCGTATCACTTGTGAATATTGGTTGTTCATTGGATTTGCTAAAAATGGAACATCCGGAAATGCAAAGAATAATTATTGTTGCAAGCAATTTGTATTTGAATATTTTTTTCATAATTTTAATGTGATTTAGAGGTTGTATTTACCAGTTTATATGTTTTAGGGCTTATTAAAAAAACTACTCCATCCCAATTCAATGGTTTGATTTCATTGGGCTGTTGTTCTTTTACGTAAATAATTTTTTTATATTGAAAATCATGCAAATTGCCAAATAACTTCTCGGAAGCGCTCATGAAAGCAGCTTTATTTTTCTTTGCATACAATCTATATGATAATGGCTCTAGTTTATGATACCTAATTATTCCCAGCCATAATGGCATATTTCTTTCATCGGTAATTGTTATATCTGATTCCCACAGATATAGAATTAATATGGTATCTGCAATATCTGTCCCTTTAGTCATTATAACCGCAGGGGGTTTATTATGATAAAGGTGTGAAATCAAAGGCAGATGGCTGGTTTGATCTTCACCAGCAATTCTACTTACAAAACCAGAGAAATCAAATTGTGGTGATTGCAATACCCATTGCTCTTTTTCTAAGTTGGATAAAATGCTATTTAAATCGCCCAACCATAATATGTTAAATACTTCCGCCGGTTTTCCTAGCCTATTAGTTCGATAGATAGGCATAAAATTTACTTTTTCATTTTTCAAATCAGAAAAACTCGCGGATTGCTCTATCCATTTAAGCCGATAGTTATAAAACTGAGCATGGAAATTCATTAGCATAAAAATAAGCCAGGAAAAGAATACAGATGCGATAAAAACTAAGACCGCCTTTTTATACGGTAAATTTACTGTTGATTTTCGACGATATGAGATGGTGAAAAGCAAAACTATAACCAAGACGATGCAAATACTTCCTAAAACATCAGTCAACCAATGAGCTCCTAAATACAAGCGTGAAAAAGCAACGCAAATGGCTATGATAGAAGCCAATAAATAAGGAAGGTTGCGTTTAACCGCGGGAAGTTCTCTTGCAATTAGCACAGAGAAAAAACCAAAAAATGCAACAACTAAACCAGTGTGACCGCTGGGAAAAGATGATGTGTCTTGAAGAAAATTTAAGGCGCCGCCAGGTCGCGGAAAAAACATGATATTTTTGAAACTAAATATTGTTCCAGCTGCGACTAACAATAAAAACAACCAATGTATAGCAGTGTACCAGTAGCGATTTGCCACAAGCCATACTAAAAATATCATTCCTGATACTAGGATGACTTTGTCTTCTCCAAACGAAGTAACAGCAATCATGATGGCATCTAAGCTCGGTGTTCTGAAGCTGCTTAAGAAACTATAAATAGAATAATTGAAAGCTGTAGCAAACCCATGAATTAAAACTTGCCAGAAAAGAAAGAAAAATAAAAACAAAAACAAAATCATTGACAATATAAGCATCAATTGTTTTTGGCTATTTGGTTCGCCTGGATCTTCTATAAGTTTAGCGAAAAGATTAAAGGTTTTATGATGTTTTAAAAAAAACCATAATTTTTGAGTACGTTTACCCACTAAAGTAAAAATTTTATGGGCAAAATGTTTAATTAGCCACGATATGCAATAGATAATTACAATAACCAATAAAACGCAAAGCACAAATTCAGTGGCAAGTTTTGGCGGTAATTCTAAAGATAAAGCGCCCAAAATAATGCCGGGAGTCAGATACATTACCGCCCACATTATGACTGAAGGAATTGCAGCTAACAGAAATTTTGGCTGCGACATTTTGAAAATCCCTGCTACCATCGGAACCATTGGGCGCAAAGTAAGCAAAAAACGCCCGATAAAGATGCTTTTGCCGCCATGCTTCGCAAAAAAATTTTCACTTTTTTGCAATAGTTTTGGATGTTTAGTAAAGGGCCAAATTTTGTGCAGCCTTTTTTTGTAATGAAGGCCAATTAAGTAACCAACATAATCTCCGGAAAAAGCTCCTAAAATAATCCAGAAAAAACTTGTGCCAAAAGGAATTATACTGGAGCCTAACAAAACACCAATTATGCTCATTACGATAGTTCCTGGCACTATAGCGCCAATAACGGTCACGCATTCAAAAAAAGCTAAAAGGTAAAGAATGAAATTAACGCTATGAGGATTGTTGTGAATAAATTCTACTGCAGGTTGAATGTATGGCATTATATTCATTAAGAAATTATCCCTGTATTTTGTAAGTATTTGATTTCATTAACATTTTTCTTTACATGTTTTTTTAACTTCTGCCGGTCATATCTACTTCTTTTTTGGTTGGAGAAGACAGATATTGTTCCAGTAATTTATAATTTTCTGAAACCTTGCTGCTGTATTTATAATTTTGCGGCAAAGAATAAGAATTATAACTGCCGACCCCAAAACTCAGGTTATTGGAATCTGCTATTCTTTGGCTTAAAATCCAGGTTCCAACCGATACGTTTACGCAAGCATTGTACTGGATATCTTCTTTGGTGAAGCCGTACGGCCGAACTTTGTCTAACCATATAGTATTGATTTGCATAGGTCCATAGTCATACGTGCCATTTTTGTTTAAACTTGCTGTACCTGCCCTCCCGTTTTCAGTCAGCAGGACAGAAACGATAAGCGTTGCTGGGACGTGATAAGTAATCGCAGCCTGATTTATGCATTCAATTGGTACGTCATGAATAAAAAGGGCACTAACCGGCATAGGTTTGGCATCTGTATGCTAAAAGATTATAATTGTATCTATAACTTGAATCCCTTGCAAGAAAATCGTTTTAAGAGAAGCGCTTATGACAAAAAAAGCTACGTTTTATTTATTGGATAAACCAGATTTAAGGTCACGAGATTTATTGGTTTGCAAAATAATTGATAAAGCATATAACAACAAGAACAAAATTTATGTGCATGCCCAAACTGATGAGGAAGCCCATAATATCAATA
>PLMI01000078.1 GCA_003142435.1 Coxiellaceae bacterium
GAGGGATTTGAACCCCCGACATTCTGCTCCCAAAGCAGACGCGCTACCAGTCTGCGCTATGCCCCGATAATAGGTTAAAATAGTATCAAAATGTTTTTTATATTGCAATTGAACTTTAGGGGATTCTGGTTTACCCTATTACGGCAAAATCATGCGGAGAGATGTCCGAGAGGCCGAAGGAGCACGACTGGAANNCGAGGGTTCGAATCCCTCTCTCTCCGCCATTTAATATAAATATAGTCGTTTAGCAGATTATTATTTAAGATCTTGATATTTTAAGGGTTCGAACCCTCGATACTCAAAATAACGGGTTCGACAAAATTGGCGGGATAGTCATTGCCTACCCCGCATTCAGTGAACAAACCTTATAAATTCAGTAATCAGTACCCACTAAAACTTATTTATAAATTATAGGTTGTATTGAAGGAATAGCTGCATTGGGCACACTAAAGGTGTTGCTAGAAAAACATATTTTCCACTGACCATTTATTTTCTCTAAAATAGTCATTCCTCTTGCAGTCCAATATTGTGGAGAAGACAAAACTTCATCAACCCAAGCTATTTTACCATCATGAGAAAAATAAATATTTCTAGTTGTAGGTTTAAATTCAGTTAAAGTGTGTTTCTTTAACCATTCTTGTATTTGTTTTTTATTCATACGCTCAGAAATATCTGTTCCGCGCAAAGTAACATCATCTGCAAGTGTATCGAGATATACCTTTACATCTGTATTATTGCTTCCAGCTTTATGCCAATTATCCATCAAAGTATTTATTACCGCTTCATCCTTAGGGAAACTACTGGATTCAGCAAAAGCACATATAGATATAATTAACAAAAAACATAATAAAAAAAACTTTTTCATCAGGAATCTCCTTTGTTAAAAAACTTTAAACTTCTTCTTCAGTGTAATTAATTTAGAGTATGTCAGCAAAATTGAACTGATAATCGTCCTATAAAAATATAATATATATTAACATCGCGATTATTTTAAGACAACAATATTCAATGAGAATGCTTTTTGCTTCAGTAATTGTGAACTTATATTCCACCAAGCTTTAACTTGGTTTGTTAAAAATAGGATCGTTTTTGGTTTTAAGATGCAGAAGAGACTTTAGATTTTTTTTATAATATGTACTAAAATTTAAAAGAATATTTTAGTTAACTGTAACCTTTAAATGAAAGCAATACTGCTTATTGTCGAAGCTCCATCTGAAGATATTCAAAGTTAAAAACAATTTTCGGAGAAAATTATGTCAAGATTTACTAGTTGGATTGCAAAATTAATAAAACATCCATCAGCCCAGCCCCATAACTCGCCTGGTAGCATTGCTTCACAGCTGGCAGAAGAATACATGAAAGCGGAAGCACAGCCTAAAGAACCACAGTCAGAAGTACCACACCAACCGAGACTTAGAAGAATTTCAGAAAGAGTCCTTTATAACACAAAGCCAGGATGGGAAGGAATTACTAAGGGCTATGGAGCTGAAGAAAGAGCTAGATATTTCTTAAGTAACTTGCAATATTATGGAAAATCTCCGCATAATATTGATATTCTATCAATAGATTTTACTGCAAGTGACGGCTCTCTACTTTTTAACCACTTTCCAGAAGACGGAGAAAATGTCGCTCAGATAAAAATTCGTTTTACGAATAGTTTTTTTGCTAATGAATATTATAAAAGCCTGGGAAGTTTAATAAATTTAAATGAGCTACAACCACCTCAGCAAACTCCTGGAGCCTCTACTTACGAGATTTATATTCCTATAGATAAGTTTGAAAAAATGGTTAATTCGAAAAATTACGGCTACGATGCTTTTGAAAAATCAGAGAATACACAGAAAAAAGAAAAACCAACAGAAACAAAATTATTACAGCAACACCCAGCTGCTACCCCGGGAACTCCACATGCTAACCGTGAATCTCAGGAACATAACAAGACAACCGAGGATAAGATGCCTAAGCCCTCTCAGGAAGAAACAAGGATGCCTATTGCTAAGTCCTCTTAAACTTTATCTATTTTCATAAACTCATTTCAAAACCTACGTCTTTTGTCTCGTATACTGTGTTGCACGTTCATTTGCGACCCGCCTGCCCGCAGTTCACTGTTTATTTTTGAAAGAAGTCTAATACAGAAAATCAGCATCAAATTGAAACAAACTTTGAAAATACTTGCAAAAAATTCCGGCCTATAACATAATAAAAATTGATCTTTTGTCAGTCTTCTTGCAGCGATATTCTGCAAACCCCGCCAGGTTCGGAAGAAAGCAACGGTAGTAGAAGATTCGGGTGCAAGGCGAGGCTGGCAGAAGATCTCCGTCATATCAACAGAACACAAAAAAACACTTCGTAAACCAAACCATACTATTTTAAATTTTCAAGTGTGAAATGGATTTTTGAAATCAAATTATCCACAACTATAATCTATCTACATTATATTTTGATAATTTTAAATAATTATTGAGGAATAAAAATGAGTGAACAGCACAATCCAAATATTTTCAATATCAATGATAGTGAATTCGAGAAAGAAGTTTTGCAATCGACGACTCCTGTTTTAGTAGATTTTTGGGCGCCCTGGTGCGGACCATGCAAAATGATTGCACCACACGTTGAAGCAATAGCAGATTCCTATGTTGGCAAAGTTAAGGTAGTCCAAATCAATATTGACGAAAATCCTAAATCTCCAGAAAAATATAGTGTGAGGGGAATTCCTACTTTATTATTTTTCAAGGACGGAAAAATAATTGCTAACAAAGTAGGCGCTTTGACCAAAAATCAACTAGTGGACTTTATAGAAGCAAATATTTAAAACTTTTTTTGATTTAAGTAATTATTGACGAAACGATATTAAATGCTATAATGTAAATGAAATATCCTGATTTCACAATCTCCTACTAATTTCATCATTTCATCTACAATTTCTCAATTCCATAAACTATAAAGGCTTTTCAAATTATGACAGAAAAAGAATCAAAAAAGCATCAAAATATAATTCAATACACTGATGAAAATCAGCAAGATGAATTACAACGCGAAACAAGCACCTCTCCTGAATCCGATGCCTTTAATGTACTCGCAGAACCAATAACTCCCAAAATACCCAAAGTAAAAATTTCTAGCGAACGCAAAAAAAAACTTGCTGATATTAACATCACTAGCCTTACAGAATTAAAAAAGAAAAATCCAAACGAGCTAATGGAACTTGCCCAGGATTTAGGACTAGGCGAATACGTAAATAGAATGCGCAAACAAGACATTGTGTTTGCTATTTTAAAAACTCTTGCTCGTGAAAAATCCATTTACGGCGATGGCGTATTAGAAATTTTACCTGATGGCTTTGGTTTTTTACGTTTAGAAAAAAGCTGTTATTTGGCAGGCCCTGATGACATATACGTTTCTCCTAGCCAAATTAGGCGTTTTAATTTGCGCACTGGCGATACAATTGCGGGTAAAATTCGCCCTCCTCGAGAAAGCGAAAGATATTTTGCGCTACTTCAGGTAGACGAAATAAACTTCGATGATCCGGCAAGCACTAAAAATGAAATATTATTTGAAAATTTAACGCCAATATTCCCCACTCAAAGAATAGTAATGCAAAGAGGAACAGGCAGCCCTGATGACATAACCGGCCGCATTATCGATTTAATTTCTCCTATCGGCAAAGGCCAGCGCGGACTTATCGTTTCTCCGCCAAAAGCTGGTAAAACTATGTTGCTGCAGCACATCGCTCATTCGATCACTGCAAATCACCCCGAATGCTATCTAATGGTGCTTTTAATCGATGAGCGTCCAGAAGAAGTCACTGACATGGCCCGTTCAGTACAAGGCGAAGTAGTTGCCAGCACATTTGATGAACCGGCAACAAGACACGTTCAAGTTGCTGAAATGGTCATTGAAAAGGCCAAGCGCTTAGTTGAACACAAACACGATGTTGTGATTTTGCTTGACTCAATTACTCGGCTTGCTCGCGCTTACAATACCGTTATCCCCGCCTCAGGAAAAGTATTAACGGGAGGCGTAGATGCCAACGCTTTACAAAAACCGAAAAGATTTTTCGGCGCTGCGCGTAACATTGAAGAAGGCGGCAGCCTCACAATTATTGCAACCGCCCTTATTGAAACCGGCTCTAAAATGGATGATGTTATTTTTGAAGAATTCAAAGGTACAGGCAATTTGGAGCTTCGCTTAGAGCGAGAGCTTTCAGAAAAACGCATTTATCCTGCAGTAAATATCAATCGTTCAGGCACACGTCGTGAGGAACTAATCACATCTCCTGACGAACTGCAAAAAATGTGGATTCTCCGCAAAATTCTTCATTCAATGGATGATACTGCTGCCATAGAGTTTTTAATTGACCGCTTAAGAACCACTAAAACTAATGCAGAATTTTTCGAAGCAATGAAAAAATAAACGTAACTCCCGAGGTACTCTATGGAAACGCCCACTAACGGCCAAATTTCGATTAAAAATCTCCTCAAAATGCTCACATATGTAACTATATGCTGCGCTTTCTCGTCGATTTTTAATCGAAATTTGTCACGTTATTGGACGTTTATGCCTAAGCGAACATGGTACCTGGGGAGGTACAAATAAACTTAAGTTTATGGCCTTAAAAATACCATTTGCTAATTTTCGAGAAGGCCTTTCTTCTGAAGAAGTTGCAAAAAAAATTGCTAAAGGCCAGACAAATAAAATAGAAAGGTTCACAACCCGCACTATCCCGCAAATTTTAGTTTACAATATTTTCACTATTTTCAATGGCATTCTTACTATTTCCGTAATCGCCCTCATTGCAATACAAGCAAACATCGATGCACTGTTTTTATTTACCGTCACTTTCCTGAATACATTCTCAGGAATATTTGAAGAAATCCGCGCAAAAATTGCTTTAGATAGATTAGCTTTACTGCATCCAAAATCAATAAAAGTTATTCGCGACAATACGATTAAAGAAATTAGTATCGATGGGGTTGTAAAAGATGATCTGGTGATTTGCGAAAATGGCGAGCAAATTATTGCCGATGGAATATTACTTTCTTCTGTGCCTATCTATGTCGATGAATCTTTGCTGACGGGCGAAGCCGATAACATAAAAAAACAAACTCACGATTTGCTTTACTCGGGAAGTTTTTGTGTAAGCGGCATCGGCGTTTACAAAGCCATAAATGTGGGAAAAAATTCCAACGTTAATGCCATTACTTTGCAAGCAAAATCATATAAAGTTGAACACACTCCCTTGCAAAAAAGCATAGGCATAATAGTTGAAATTTTAACCTGCGCTATGATTTTATTTATTATATTGCTTTTGCTGGCTGGATACATTAAAAATATTTCCGTAAAAGGCGATATTTTGGCAATTGTCACGGTAATAAAATCTTTAGTTCCGCAAGGCCTCATTTTAATGTCCACCTTATCGTTTGCATTAGGAGCTGTGCGCATTGCCAAAAAAAATATTTTGGTGCAGAAAATTAATGCTATTGAGTCAATGAGCCATTTGTCGACTTTATGCATGGATAAAACTGGAACACTAGGCACTAACACACAGCAGTTTTATACTTTAAAAGTACTATCCGCAACAAACACCAAAAAAGATATTGAAAGTAAGCTAAAGGCATTTGTAGGCAGCGTTAGCGATAAAAATAAAACTTTACAAGCAATTGAAAAAGAATTTCCTGGTACAGCACAAAAAGTACTTGATGAATTACCATTCACTTCGGAGCGTAAAACTAGCGCCATTAGAATATTATACTCAGCGGGAACCCTGAGTGAGAAGAGTATGGATAGCAAAAAAAGTAGTGCTATTTCTCTTTGGCTCGGCGCTCCAGAAATTTTAGGATTAACTTATTTACTTGCCAGCCAAAAAGAAATTTTAAGAGAACTGCAATCTAAAGGGCTTAGGGTTTTACTTTTTGCAGAAAGCCAAAAAGAATTGAAAAACAGCAAATCGCTAAAACCTTTAGCATTTATAGTTCTCAAAGAAGAACTCCGCCCTAACATAAAAGAGGCAATAAAATTTTATGAAGATCGAAATGTAAAACTAAAACTTTTATCAGGCGATCACCCGGAAACTGTTTATGCCATAGCAAAACAAGTAGAAATGGAAATATATGGAGATATAGTAAATGGAGATGACCTGCAACAATTATCTTCTGAGGATTTTAAAAAAACCGTACTCAAAGGCCAGCTTTTCGGACGGTTAATCCCCAAGCAAAAGCAACAAATAATAAAATTACTTCAGGAAACAGGAGAGTTTGTAGGTATGATCGGAGATGGAGTTAACGACATTTTAGCTTTAAAACAAGCAAATATTGGCGTTGCATTGAATTCTGGGGCGGCAGTCTCTAAAGACGTCTCTGATATAATTCTTCTTAAAAACTCCTTTTTCCATTTGCCGGCAGTATCCAAAGAAGGCGATCGCATAATCTACAATATAAAACGTGTAGCGCGTTTATTTCTCACGAAAAATATTTACAGCTTATTTTTTATCCTATTCGTTGGTTTCATCGGTTTAGGATTTCCTTTAAGCCCAAGGTTCATTACCTGGATTGACTTTTTAACTATTGGCATTCCCGCAACTTTTTTAGTAGCGTTGTCTCCAAGCCTGCCAAAACAATCTGCCAAAAATTTCGTCCACGATACTTTAAAATTCGCACTAGTTGCAGGAATAATTATCTCTTTCTTTTCTGTTCTTGTTTATGCAAGTTTTTATCTCGTGCAGCACCAGGTTCCGCTATTTGCAAAAACCGCCAGTACATCAGTTATAATTCTAATGGATTTATTCATCGTTCTTTTTGTAACCAAATTAGAACGAAAATCTTCAAAAAGATCGCCTATAAAATTAACAATTTATGGCATAATTGCATTTGCGATAATACTAAATGTAATTGCTATTTACTGGCCATTCACCAGAGATTTAATAGGCATGGCATCATTGGATTTAAAATCGTGGGCAATAATCTTGGCTGCGAGCGGAATAGGGATTCTGACGCTCAATAAGCTCCTCAAAAGAACGGGTTTTTAAATAATGTTGTTGCATAATTGGTAAATGNNGTCTTTTGTCATTCCCGAATGATTTTTTCGGGAATCTATCCCCGAAAGATTCAGTCGGGGACCGAAAGATTCAGTCGAGGATAAAAAGTTTGGATTCCCGCCTTCGCGGGAATGACAACCGTGGTTTTTTACGCTGTAAAGCATTTATGCAACAACCCCTTTTTAAATAATATCAATTTTAAAAATATTTAAAAAACAACAACATACTTAAAATTGCGGCGCAATTTAGATAAAAATATTATATAATTCATACAAATAACGATAATTACAAATTATATATTCCCGCAACTCATTCTATTTACGAGTATTTCTATAAATAAAGGAAAGCACATATGATTTATATCTTCTTATATAACGTAGTAGCTATAAAAGCAGACTTCACCAAACTCATTCACTCCAAAAAGCAAAAAATGATATTAATCGGCAGCGATTATTGCTTAGAACGCTTAAGCAAAAAAAATCGCTCTTGCTTTGAGAAAATTCATAAATTATCAGGAAGAGATTTTCATGAGGTTGGTTTCGATGAGATAGAGAAAATCGTACTGCCCTATATAAAAAAACACGGCGCACAGAATATAAGACTTTTAACCAATGAAGATAGCACTCAACTAACTTGCGCACGGTTACGAGAAAAATATGATATTCCAGGTTGTGGTGTTGATCAAATACTGCCTTTTGTAAACAAAGTTGTTTCTAAACAAAGGCTCGACGGCATTGTACGTATTCCAAAATTTATCAAATTTGATAAACAAAAATATTTAGAAGACAAAGAAGGATATATAGACTCCATCATCAAAACTTTAGGATTTCCAATGTTTGCTAAGCCAGTGGATTTAGCTAGCAGTATTGAAACACATTACATCCCAGGGTTATCTAAATTGGAAACTATTGTTAATAGAATTTTTAACTCTGAATATGAATTTGAGATTGATGAATTTATTAGCGGTGATATATATCCTTGTGATGTTTTTGTTGAAAATAAAGAGATAAAATTTGTCTCTGTAACTAAATGTAGCAATACTCCGGCAAAATACCCTAAAGGTGTACCACTCGGAATTATTCAAGTAATTGACAAAGACATAATTAATGCATTTGAACAATTTAGCAAAAAAATCCTTAAGAAATTAGGTGTTTTTAATGGTGTATATCATATTGAAGCTTTTTTGGATAAAGAATCTAAAGATCTCATATTTCTCGAAATTGCGGCAAGAGCTGGAGGTGCTCTTATGCCAAAGATGTGCGAAAAATGTTATGGATTACACACAGAAGAAGTTAATTACTTGCTTCAAATGGGATTTATTAATGATATAAAAGCCACTACAAAAAATATTTTTGCAGCTTCAATAGTATTTCCAAAAATGAAAGGTGAGGTGGCTGGTATTGTAAAACCAGACGTTGAAATTGAACATAAGTTTTCGAAATTCGTTCATCCTGGAGAAATGCTTCTGCAGGGACAAAATTTGCTTGATATGGCTGCGAATATTATTTTTTGGGATAAGTCTTATCAAAAAGTTCATGATACCTTCGAGCGCCTAAAAACTTTTCATCCTCTTACAACAGTTTCAGCTATACCAACGTTAGGGTTTCCGAATGCAATTCATAATATTTTATTTAATGAAATATCTTACATATTTTGGAAAGATATTAATGGAATATATTATGGTGGCAATTCCAATGAAGCTAAAATTCTCAACTTTAATTCTCCTCAAGAATTTACAGGAAAAACTATTTTCGAAATTATCGATGACTACAATGAGGCAAGTATTATTGATGACAACGACAATAGAGTTATGCTAGAAAATCGCTCAGACATTGTCGAAGAAAAAATAACAGGACCTAATGGTACCAGAACATATTATTCCCAAAAAATTCCAATTCGGGATAACAATGGAGATGCTATCGGAATGTTGGGATTTTCTCTGGATATTACAGAAATAAAGCAAAAAGAAGAAGCATCACGTAAAGTCATCGATCTTTTATTTGATAACATTCCATTTGTTTTTTGGAAGAATATTGATGGCGTGTATCAGGGTGCTAATCTTAATGAAGCTATAACCATGGGATTTAAGTCTCCTAATGAGATGATAGGAAAAACAACTTTTGAGGTTACCAGCGACAAAGAAGCAGCAAAGCTAGTTAATGATAACGACAACAAAGTCATGCGAGAAAACCGCTCAATGATTGTTGAAGAAACAATCGTTGGTCCCAATGGTCCACATACCTATTATTCACAAAAAACGCCGATTCGCGATGAAATGGGCAAGGTTACCGGAATGCTTGGCTTTTCTATGGATATTACTGAACATAAAAGAACTGTTGAGAAACTACGCATAGAAAAAGAAGCGGCGGAACTTTCAAGCGAAATCAAAACGCAGTTTATTCAAAACATGGAACACGATTTACGCACTCCTGCATCTG
>PLMI01000095.1 GCA_003142435.1 Coxiellaceae bacterium
ATTCTCTTAGTACTGGGCTGCATTGGCAGCGTTAATAACTGGATCATAGCTCCGATCAAAGGTCTTTCGATAGCGGCATCAGAAACGAAGCATTTAAAACACTTTGCTAAATCCAATCAGCACAATGCCCCTCATGTGCTTTTAATTTACCAGGCGATAATCGTTACGCTGTTAATGTTCGTTTTTATTGCTTTGCCATCTGTAAATGCTTCTTATTGGTTGCTCACTAATTTGGCATTGCAATTATTTATGTTAATGTACATATTATTATTTGCAGCAGGAATACGCGCACGCTTCAAACATCCAACAATTCAGCGTTCCTTTACCATTCCAGGAAAAAATATTGGCATGATGATTATTGGTACACTTGGAATTATTGGAGCGCTCTTAACATTTGCAATCGGATTTGTTCCGCCTTCGGATATTCAAAATGGCGGCTTTTTTCGTTATGAGATAATTTTGCTCCTTTGCCTTGCATTTACCATTCTGCCACCTTTTTTCATTCACAAAAAAGCAAAAGAAGAACCTGAAAACGAAATTTTAAAAGTTATTGAAACTAGCTAGATTTTTAAATTTTATAAACTTAAAACTATCAGCCCGGGTATTCGTGAAAATTCACTATGATTTGACGTCAATATAGAATAACCATAGGTTAGTGCTGTAGCTGCTATTAACAAATCGTGAGCACCTATAACCTTACCATTTTTATAAAGAGAAGCATATAATCCTGCATGAATTCGCGCAACAGCAGGAGTAATGTCCAATACTTTTATGTTGCCTATAATTGCTTCAACAAAAGAAGTACGATTAATCCTTCTAACCTCAGTGTTTGCCAAATGAGTACCGACTAATAACTCCGATACAGTAATTGCGCTAATATAAAATTCTCCATATTGTTCCCATTTTTTAAAGTCAATTGTATTATCTTTCTTTTCCGCCTTTATAAATACACAAGTGTCTACAACTACTCCCATGAAGATTCTCCAATTTTTGCTTTTGATCTTATTTCTTTTATCATTCGTTCAAATAGAACTGCATCGTCTTTTTCAAGTTTAGGAAGGTGAGAACAAAGATAATTCAACTCATCGGCTGACATACCTTTTTTTTCATCTTCCACAGGTACAATTTTTGCAATAATTTTACTTCCTCTCTTTATTTCAAAAGATTCTTTTTTGTAATGAACCTCGTTTAAAATATGTGACAATGTTCTATTTGCCTCTGTAGCGCTAATTATTCTAATCATGTTTAATTTCCTCTTTTCTTATTTTAAGAATATCATATAATATGATAATTTAAAAATAATATTATTGCAATAAACATTTTTTGCGTAAGTTGCAATCCTTAGTTAAAATCAGTGAAGCATGGTAATAAAAAACATGTAATAAAAAAGCGCAGTATAATCAAAGACTTGCAAAAAACTAAGTAAAAACAATGAAAACCAGTAAATTTTTATTAGCAACAGTAAAAGAAACTCCTGCTGATGCAGAATTAATAAGCCATAAGCTCATGATAAGAGCCGGAATGATCCGCAAAAACGCTGCGGGAATTTACACTTGGCTCCCTCTTGGGCTTCGCGTGCTGCAAAAAGTTGAAAAGATTATACGCGACGAAATGAACAAAAGCGGCGCTATTGAAATTTTAATGCCGGCAATTCAAGCGGCAGAACTTTGGTATGAAACCGGCCGTTGGGATAATTTTGGCGATCAACTATTAAAAATAAAGGATCGCCATGGGCACGATTTTTGTTTTGGTCCAACTCATGAAGAAGTAATCACAGATTTAGTGCGCAATGAATTAAAAAGCTATAAACAATTGCCGATCACTTTCTACCAAATTCAAACTAAATTTCGCGATGAAATAAGGCCGCGTTTTGGCGTAATGCGTGCCCGTGAATTTTTAATGAAAGATGCTTATTCTTTTCACATGAGTGCAGAATCTCTTGCAGAAACATATCAATTAATGCACTCGACTTATGCAAATATTTTCACCAAAATCGGCTTAAAATTTCGCGCAGTGCTCGCTGATTCCGGAAATATTGGCGGCAACAGCTCTCATGAATTTCATGTGCTTGCAAATTCCGGCGAGGATTTAATCGCGTTTAGTGATCAAAGTGATTATGCAGCCAATTTAGAAAAAGCTGAAAGTTTGGCGCCTATTCTAAAAGAGCTTCCAACTTCAACGCAAAATATGCAAGAAATCGCAACTCCTGCAAAAAAAACAATTGCAGAAATCACGGAATTTTTGCAAATTGATGCAAAAAAAACCATAAAAACTTTGATTGTGAAAGGCAAAGAAACTCCATATGTTGCGCTTCTTTTGCGGGGAGATCATGAGCTAAATGAGCTTAAAACAAGTAAACTAAATGAAATTGCCACTCCGCTTACTTTTATTAATGAAAAAGAAATTCCCGATATCACAGGCTGTTCTGTGGGATTTTGCGGCCCCGTTGGTTTAAACATTCCTCTTATTGTCGACCGTGATGCCATGGCGGTGCAAGATTTTGTTTGCGGTGCCAATAAAAATGACACTCACCTTATGAACGTAAACTGGAATCGCGATGTAAAAAAACCTGCCTTAATCGCAGATATTCGCAAAGTAGTAGAAGGCGACGCGAGCCCTGATGGCAAAGGGACTTTGCATTTTGCGCGCGGCATTGAAGTTGGGCATATTTTTCAATTAGGCGATAAATACAGCACTGCAATGAAGGCAACTGTTTTAAACGACAAGGGCAAGGCAACGATTTTAACTATGGGATGCTATGGAATTGGCGTTTCAAGAACTGTGGCGGCATGCATTGAACAAAATTACGACGAACACGGCATTATTTGGCCGGATAGCATAGCGCCATTTCAAGTCGTAATCGTGCCAATTTCTCTTCACCAGTCATATCGCGTGCGGGAAGCTGCTGAAAAACTTTATTCTGATTTACAAAAAGAAGGTTTTGAGGTTTTATTCGATGATCGCAAAGAACGCGCCGGAGTTATTTTTGCCGATATGGATTTAATCGGCATTCCGCACCGCATTGTGATAAGCGAAAGTGGTTTAGATGCAAATACCATGGAGTATAAAACAAGAAGTGCAAAAGAATCGGAACATATTCCAATAAATAAAATTATTGATACAATAAAAGAAAAATTCAAAAATCAAACCTAACTTCGTATATGGCGGAGCACTACTCAAGAGAACAGAAAACAAAGCTTGGCGAACTAATCGCCAAAGGTCATCGAAAATTTGGCAAGGTGATGCCACGCAAACCATATCTCGATGACGATGAAGAAGGAGGCGGCGCGGGATCTGCGCAACTTCTTTTTGAGCAGCATCCTTTGCTTGCCCAACAACCAGTGGGTGCTTCTTCTGATTTGACGGCTATCATAAGTGAAAACAGAGCTTCACTCGATGAAGCAGAAAAAAGATCCGATGAAGCGGTGCCACAACTAAAAAAAGCACTTGAAATGAAGCTTGGTCTTGGTAAACAATATAAAGCAACACCTTCGCCTAATCCTTCAACATCATAATTTAACCATAATGGACATGAACAAGAAAGTCGCAAAAAATGAGCTGTTAGAAAAACTGGAAGCCTTCAGAAAAAACATCAAGTACTATCAAGACACTTTAGGAAAAGGCCTTGATGAATGCAATACCCGCCAAAGCACCACCACTCCAGATCAAATAATTAAAGCCACATCACACTTGCGGCAAACTTTAAGAAAATCGTGGGGATATTTAGAAAAATATTACACTAATCTGGGGTTAACTTTAGCCCTGCCAAGTGAAAAAACCGAAAAAACACTGCAAAATATCGATATTTTTTATCACAGTTTTTCAGAAAACTTTTTTCATAATGTGAGCATAATTAAAACGCTGGATCACGCACTGCAAACAACGGACATTGCAATTGGCAAATGTGAAGGGTTAACAAACAAAGAAATAAACAAGCTCGAGAAAAAATCCTTATTAAAAAAATCAAATAAACTAATGCTTTTTTATATCGGAGGATTTTTTGTTCTGGGCATTATCGTTGGCTACTACATTAACTATGAAAAAACGTTGGAATTTTTAAAGCATTTAAAGATTTTCCATTTCATCAAATAACAAAATCATTTTGCAATAATCACACTTTATCTTAGCGAAGGAATAACGCCCGCATTTGCGATGATTTTTTACTCGCTTCGCTCGTGGCGAAATTTGTGTCAAAAAGTGACGTGAAAGGGCGTTGATGAATAAATTGTATTAGATGTTTCTTTTTAGCTCGCTGAGCTTTTTTGCAACAATAGTTTTTCGTCTTTGCGACGGGATCATCTGTAACCATTTTGCACAAAGTTTAAAATCAAATTTTTTCGGTAAAATTAATTCAGGGATGGACGTGAACCATCCAGATTTAGCAGGAGACAAATAAAATATATCCATTAGAGCTTTTTCAGGAGTCGCAATTTTATTCTTATTTTTCCCTACTACTTCAAAACCAAAAAAAAATTCAGGGATGATGTGATGCGTTGAAATAGTACCTAACGGAGTTACAAATTTTTTAGTGCGGGCAATTGTTACTGCATAAATAATGTTTGGAATTTGTTCAATTATACCATGGTAATATAATGCACTTTGCAGAGAAACATAACTAGGGAATGGAGCTGTTAAATACTCCGGCAACATAAACGACTCAACTTTCTCAGGAATAGCCCATAACCCACTTTGCAATGACGTTAGATGTCCATTTTCTGCTAACCGCCGCAGAGCTTTACTGACTGTGGTCGTTTGCAAATTTAGTAATGCAACTATATCCCGCGTAGTAAAAATTGGCTGATGCAAATTTTTAACTCTGCCAAAAAACTCGCTCATTTTCATATTAATCTCCGTGCAATAAATGAGTTACTTTCCCCAGAATGAGATCCCAAACTTTCTCATCACTATATTGCTTTTGATAATCTTCTTCCAAATAAGCAATTACCTGACTTTGAAAATCTTTGTATTTCACCGACAAAAGATTGGAATCCGCTAGTTTAATTTGCGCTGAACTTATAACTTTAAGTAATGAACTTCTTTCCTTGACAAATCCACTCAATAATAAGTATAAATCAAAAATATCCCGTGCTTGAGTTACTTTTCTATTTATTAGTGCGGAAAGTTTCTGTTTTATTGCGGATTCTCTATCGTAATGATTTAGCAAAATGGGCGGGAAATGATAGCGACTAATGATACTTTCATCTATTGCTTCTAATAGTGCATTTCCCTCTGTTTCGCGTCTTGAGAATTCTATTTTTGTATGAGCCATGTTCTGGTTGTTGACCAACATTTCTATTTTCCATCGTTGGGTCGTAGCAGTTTGTTTAGGCGAGGATATTTTTGTGATTTCAATATCCCTGCTACGTAAAATATTTTTTAAAGGAGAACCTAATAATATTTGATGGATATTTTTAAATAAAGTATCTTTACGCATTTGCCAAATATCAAGATCTATATCTTCTGAGTACCTTATGCTTTTAAAATAAAAACGTAAATTGCACCCTCCTTTCAAGGCATACATGCGCTTATCGATCTTTCTTCCTAGTTGATCTAAGAATGCCAAATGAAATTGTTCCACATATTTGAGTAAAGTGTTCATATGTATATAATACTTGAAATTGACATATATGTCAATTTCAAGTATTATAATAATATAGCTATTCAAATTCAGAATTATGTCATTTCACTTATATTCAGATGGTGGAGGGCTCTACAACCTCACAGAACCTTCAGTACAGGTATTACTTTGTGTTTTAATCATGCTTGGAGTTGGCAAACAAAAAAGCCTTTAATCTTTCGCTTTGCGGATTTTTTAACAATTGCCTCGTACAGCCCTGTTCAATAATACAACCTTGATCCATAAAAATTAACCTGCTTGCGATTTTTTCTGCAAAGCCCAATTGGTGAGTTGCGATTAATACTGTTTTTCTTCTTCCCGTCGTTCTTCTTCTCTCCGTCGCCTTAATTCTTCCAATCGCTGAGCTGCCTGTTGTTCCGCTCCAGCGATAGCATTATACTCCCTATCTAGTCTTGCTAATCTAGTCTTGCTAAATACTCTTTATGCCATCTAATATTCTGAGGTCCATCACTATAAGGACACCCATATGGACAACCAGAAGCTGTACCTTCAATAACAGCATTATAATGCTCAACAAATTCATTATACCGTCTTCTTGCTTCTTCTGTTCCCGCAAACATAAGATACCTCTTTATTGTTTCTTTTATTACAGTTTACCTCTCCAATGATGAATATTATTTCTCTTTCTACCTCTATGTAGTCGTACCTGAATAACGACATATTTTAATAAATTTCATTACCCCAAGCGAAAAAGGTAAAAATATTCGTATAAAAAACTGAAAAAATTTTTGCCAAAAGAAGCATCAGCTTCCTCAAAATGTAACGAAAATTGTGTCCAGCACCGGATAATATGGCATTTAAAAGAGCTATGGCGTTATTCCTCTACTTCGCCAACCTGTTTTTCTTTGAGTTCCGATATTGTCTTACACTCAATGCATTGAGTCGCAGTTGGCCTCGCTTCTAAACGCCTTAAGCCAATTTCTCCGCCGCAATCAACGCAAAAACCATACATATTTTCCTTAATGCGCTCCAGGGCCTCATCGATTTTTTTAAGCAATTTACGCTCGCGATCTCTCGTGCGCAATTCACGGCTAAATTCTTCTTCCTGGTAGGCGCGATCGACCATGTCGGGATAAATAGAAGATTCATCTTGTATATGATGTTTGGTAATGTCCGCCCGTTGCATTAATTGTTTTTTCCAATCGTTTAAAATATTTTCAAAATGTTTAAGCTGCTTGGGATTCATATATTCTTCGCCTTTGGCTGGAACATAAGGAGTAACTCCGATAGGATTAGAGGTAATTTCTTGCGTCATAGTCATTTTCTTTATAGATGAGGCGGCGGGTTTTTTCTCTTTAGTTTTTATAATTTTTGTTTTCTTTGGTTGTTTCACTTGTTTAGCAAGCGTCAGTGTTTTCTTTGCATTTTTTGCTTTTTTTACACCATTCTTTTTTGCTGTAACTTTTTTACTTTTTGCTTTTATGCTTTTTTTTAACTTTGCCATACTCCCTCCCTCATTAACATAAAAAAATTAAAACCGCGTTCTTATCTAAATCCTCATGCCTAACGACCCTTTAAGCGATGGAAAAAGTGTATTTTTTTAACAAAAATCAGGAAATATAGCAAGCAATATTTTTGCTAGATTTTCCGCTTGGCCTCTAAAACGTCATCCAATTGCCGAATTTTCGCCAAAATCTTAGCTAAAATCATCATATTGGAAATGGTTATAGTAAAATCGGCCGTAACTATATTTGCCTTTTTGTCGATGCTTAAATGAAGGCCCGTTATCATTAGCCCTTCATCTGCCAAAACTGAGGTAATGTCACGCACCAATCCCCGCCTATCAAAAGCGTTTACTGCAATGTCTACATTATATTTTCTTTCTACTTCCGCTCCCCAAGAAACCATTAAAATTCTTTCCGGCCGCGCCTTCAGAGCATACAAAACATTTTGGCAGTCTGCACGGTGAATTGTAACGCCACTACTTTGTGTAACATATCCTAAAATTTCATCTCCGGGTATTGGTTTGCAACAATTAGCGATTCTTGTTAGCAAATTATCAATACCCTCAACACAAAAATCCCTCGATAGGCTTTCTTTTTTGGGAAGCTTTATTGCTACCAGTGTCTGCGCTATTTCCTCTGCTGGCATTGGAGCTTTTTTCTGAACAAGATTCATTATGCTTGCCACTTTTAATGCTCCATTGCCCAAATCAGCAAGCAGTTCGTCTTTAGTTTTATAATTTAATTTCTTGACTATCTCTTCAAAGTTGACTTGTAAAGCACCTCCCTGACGATACAACTCTTTTTCCAAAATGCCCTGCCCTAACACTACATTTTGCGCAAAGTTTTCTTTTTTAAACCATTGCAATACTTTTGATTTCGCCCGAGATGTTTTCAAAAAACCCAATGAAGGATTTAGCCAATCCCGGCTTGGTCTGGGATTTTTCGCATTTAAGATCTCGATGCGGTCAGCTGTTTTTAAGTTATATGTTAAAGGAACGATGCTGCCGTTCACTTTTGCGCCCACGCAACGATGCCCAATATCGCTGTGAATCATATATGCAAAGTCAAGCGGCGTGGCACCTTGCGGCAATTCCAGAATATCTCCTGCCGGCGTGAAAATATAAACGTGATCGCTAAAAATACGCCGAATATCAGAGATTATTTTTTCATCACTAGTGATTTCCTGCTGCCAATCCATTACCTGCCGCAACCAGGCAATTTTTTCTTCATAATTTGTCTTATGTGAAGCATCGCCTTCCTTGTAAACCCAATGCGCAGCAAAACCAAGCTCNNACATTTGAAAAGTGCGAATCTGAATCTCGACGTTAGTGTTGTTAGGACCTATAACCGCTGTATGTATCGAACGATAGCCGTTTAGTTTGGGATGAATTATGTAATCATCAAACTCTTTGGGAATATGCGAAAAAATAGAATGAATGCAGCTTAAAACTTTATAACAATCTTCTATTGTAGGCACTAAAATTCTAACAGCATTGGTATCATAAATTTCGGCAAAGTCCGTTTTTTTGCGCTGCATCTTCAGGTAAATGCTGTAGAGATGTTTTGGTCTGCCGCTTATTTTAAAATTCTTAATTCTATTTTTTGCCAAAATATTTTTTATATTTTCAATAAAGCTATTTATGTATTCTTCCCGTGAATCTTTTGTTTGGCTAAGATCATTATAAATTTCCTGATATTTTTCTGGCTCCAAATACTGAAAGGAAAGATCCTCAAGTTCCCTTTTTATAAACACCATTCCCAACCGATTTGCTAATGGCGCATAAATTGCTTTTATTTCATTGGCAATTTCTCTGCGCTTCTCTTCGGGCAAATTCACTGCGGCCCGCGATATATAAAGTTCTTCAGCAAGCTTAATCAATACCACGCGAATATCATCAACCATTGCAATAAACATTTTGCGCATGTTATCGATATTTTGCGTGTTTTGACTACGCCCCATGATCACTCGATAAAAATCGCCAATTTTATCCATTTGCATCGTGCCACTAGTTAACTTTGCGACCTTTTCTCCCAAGTGATCAATAACGTCAGAAGAGTCGAGATCTGTATATTTCACTGTACTGTAGACTACCGTGGCGGCTAAAGTTGTGCTATCGACTTTAAGCTTATTTAAAATCTCCCCCATCGCAAGGCCTTGGGAAAAACATGTTTCCTTATATGGAGTTATATATTCGCCCCCTGCAAATTTTGCGAGCGATACAGCTTCTTTTATTAACGCCTGACCTTTGGCATCCCGGCCATCTAAAAAATTTGCTATTATTTTCTCTGTGTTTTCAATATTCATTCATGCAAAGCCCCTAAATTGCTTGCGCATGTGTTCTATAAATTGGCAATATTTTAAACCTCTTACGTTTCTTTTCTGCCTGGTACAAATCGTACATGGCTTGCATGTTAAGCCACATTTCACTACTAGTGTTCAGAGCAAGAAATAAACGTACCGCCATCTCAGGACTAATACCGGACTTACAATTTACCAGGTTAGATAAAGTAAGGCGCTCCACTTTTAAATTTTTTGCAGCTTCTGTAATACTAAGATTTAAACCGTCAATTAAAGCTGCCCTTACCACTTTTCCTGGATGAGGTGGGTTGTGCATATATTTCTCCTTATGGAATTATTTTCTCACTAAACGGCTGCTGCCTCAACAAATACAAAATTGTTCCGTGAATAAAAAATGCGCCTTTTCTGAAAAAAATCATTATTAATACTATTGCGCCTGCGCCTTTGAAATAATAAAACTTCTCTCTTTTTACGCAACATATTGATTATTAACATATTTTTTATTATCNNTTAAGTATGAGTACCCCTATGGAACAAATAAAACATAGCTTTGTAATTCCCGAGTCACTCTCTAACATGCGCTTAGATCAGGCTTTGCATATTTTATTGCCAGAATATTCTCGAGGAAAAATTCAGGAATGGATAAAATCAGGATTTGTAACTGTCAATGGAAAGATTTTAAAACAGCGAGATAAAGTCAAAGAAGGACAGGAATTAAACATTTGTGCAAATATTGAAATACAAGAAACTGCAAAAGCTCAGGCAATTGCACTGAATATTGTTTATGAAGACGAAGAAATCTTGATAATAAATAAACCCGCTGGACTTGTAGTACATCCTGGAGCCGGACAAAAAGATAACACGCT